>NZ_LZKK01000165.1 GCF_001672815.1 Mycobacterium sp. E796
TGGACGGGCTGACGGTGCCGACCCTGGTGATCGGCAGCGAGCGCGACCGCCTGACACCAATCGGCCAGTCCCGCAGGATCGCTCGAACCGCGCCCAACGTCGTCGGCCTGGTCGAGCTGCCCGGTGGCCACTGCTCGATGCTCGAACAGCCGCGCGAGGTGAACCGCCACCTGCGGGACTGGCCGATTGGTGTCAGGCGGTCGCGCTCGCTGCCGATCACCAGGGTCGGCACCGTCAGCCCGTCCAATTCGAGATGGCGCGATCCCAGCGCATCGACGAGCATCTTGGCGCAGCCGCCGCGCCCGGCGGCAGAGGTCTGCGCGAACAGCTCGTAGACTACCCGCGCGGCGTCCGGGTCGGCGTCCCTGGCGACGGCCAGCATCGCGACCACGTAGCGGCTCGGAATCCGGGCCGCGGCCGGCAGGGGGAACCCGCCGAAAGCGGTGATCAGGCCGCGGGCCGCGAGGACGCGTGCCAGCGAGAGTTCACGCGGCACCGACAGCAGTTTCACCTGGCGCACCAGATCCCCGGTGGTGGTGTTGATCAGCGCGACGGCGTCGGCGCGCCGGCGGACCTTGTCGCGGTAGTGGGACGACCACGCGGCGATGGCGATGCCGCCCATCGAATGCCCGGCCAGCACCGCCCGCTCGCGCGGCGCCAGTGTCGCCTCGAGCACCGAATCCAGGTCGGCCGCAAGGTGTTCGAGGCTGTAGCCGCCGCGCCGGGGAATGCCGCTGCGCCCGTGGCCGCGATGGTCGAACGCGATGACCCGGTATTCGGTCGACAGGTCGGCGATCTGGTGGGCCCAGGCGCGGATCGCGCAGGTGATCCCGTGCGTAAAGACGATCGGATAGCCGTCGGGCGGCCCGAAAACCTCGGCGTGCAGCGCGGTCCCGTCGGGCGCTCGCACGGTCAGGGTGCGGCTTGGTGGCAGCTCGGCACTCATCGCCGTTCCCCCTTCGAACACGGCCCCTTCGCCAGTTCCGGATGTAGGCGAAGTGTAGCCCTACGTCAACGACGAACTGGTGAAAACGGCCCATTACACGCGTCGATTTCGGGCACGATCGTGCAACAACTTGTGAGACGCTGACAGCCGTGTACCCGATGTCCCGTCGGGAGTTCTTCGTGGCCACGACCAGCCTCGTGGGCGGCGGGCTGACGGCCGGCTGCGGCTCGGGCCCGCCGCCCGCGCCGGACAGCAAGGCGGTGTTGGTCGTCGGCGCCGGCATGGCCGGCCTGTCCGCCGCCCGCAGCCTGGCCGATGCCGGATGGCCGGTGCGCGTCATCGAGGCCCGCGACCGCATCGGCGGCCGGGTGTACACGGACCGGGACTGGGGCACACCGCTCGAGATGGGCGCGTCCTGGATCCATGGCACGACGGACAATCCACTGGTGGAGCTGGCGCAGAAGGCGCGCGCACAGCTGGCTCCCACCGACTACTACGGATGGGCGAAGCTGGCCGTCGATCCGCGGCTCCCGCCGCTGGCCTACGACCCGCAGACCTGGCGCACCTTCGTGAAACGGGCGCGCGGCCGCGTCGACGACGGGAGTCTCGGCGCCGCCGTCGACGCCGCGGCAACCCGCGCCGAGCTTGCCGATTCCGACCGCGCCCAATTGGCCTTTTACCTGACCTCCGAGATCGAGAACGAATACGCCGCCGGCGTGGATCAGTTGTCCGCCACGACCTTCGACCGCGGCGAGTACGCCGACGGCGACCAGGACGTGATCACCAACGGCTACGACGCCCTGCCCCGGCTGCTTGCCGAGGGTCTGCCGATCCAGCTCAAGACGCCGGTCACCGCGATCGCGCGCCGCAACAGCTCCGTCATTGTGCGGGCCGGCGGCCGGTCGTTCGAGGGGCCCGCCGCGATCGTCACCGTGCCTCTGGGGGTGCTCAAATCCGGGGCGATCGCCTTCGAACCGCCCCTTCCGGACGAACATCGAAAGGCCGTGCAGGCGTTGGGATTCGGCGTGTTGTCCAAGAGCTACTTTCGCTTCCCCCGGCGAACGTGGGACGTAGAGAACGCCTTCTACCAGTACATCGGCAGCGAGCCGGGCGCGTGGTCACAATGGTTCACGCTGCCGAGCGGGGCGGGCCCAATCGTGTTGGCGTTCAACGCCGGTGAGCGCGGCCGGTGGGCGGAGTCGGCCGCGCCGGGCGACCTGATCGCCAGTTCGCTGCCGATCGCGCGCCAGCTGTTCGGCGGCGACGGCGCCGCGGTCGACGTGCGGACGTCGAATTGGTCAGTCGACCCCTACGCGCTGGGCTCGTATTCGTTCCACGCGCCCGGTTCCGGTCTCGCCGATCGGCGCCGGCTGGCCGAGCCGATCGGCGACCGGCTGTACTTGGCGGGTGAGGCCGTCGGCGTCAACAATCCGGCCACCGTGACCGGCGCCATGGTCAGTGGCCGATACGCCGCGGGCCAAGTGATGCACCGGCTGAGCGGGTGAGGGCGGTTATTCGGTCTCGAGCGCATTCGCGCAGGCATCGAGGATGGCAAGGAAACTCGAGCGCAGCAGCCGATAGCTGACCACCTCCAGCAGCTTGCCCCCAGCCAGAGCGGGATGGGTGTAGTTGCTCAGCCAGTCCACGTGGGTGCCGTCCCCCGAGCCGGTGAATTTCGACCCGGTGAACGTCGACCCGGTGAATGTCAGTGTGCCGCCCTCGTGGTTGAACGGCGGAAACGACCGAACGATGAGATATGAATAGCCGCCCGGCCGATCGTAGGCCGTGATCTCCTCCCGGAACCACGTGCCGATGCCGACCACCTCGCGCACCGCGCCCGCGCCGTGGCCGGGCGAATCCTTCGCATAACCGGCCCTGAGAACCAGCGGAGCGGCGGCCAGATTCGCGGGGTCGGCCAGCCAGTCGAAGACCTGTCCCACGGGTGCGGCGATCGTTCGTTCGACGTGAATCTCGACCATTCGGCCCATGCTATGCGCCGCTCAGAACCCGGTGGCCGGTAGAGCCGTTATCTGACCTGTTTGAGCGTGGTATGCGGGCTCTGGCCGTAGGTCTGTCGATACAGCACCGCAAACCGCCCGGTGTGCGCGAAGCCCCAACGCTGCGCGATCTCGGTGACGGTGGTGCCGGCGCGCTCGCCGGCGAGCAGCTCCTGGTGCGCGCGATGCAGGCGCACGCGGCGCACGTATTCGGTGGGAGTGGTGTCGAGCTGGCGCCGGAACAGGTATTGGACCGCCCTGGGTGTCAGGTGCACCGCCCCGGCGATGTCGTTGATGCTCACGTCGCCGGCGGCATGCCGGTGGATGAAGGCGACCGCCTCCTTCAGCGTCTCGGGCAGCGAGGGGTCACCCGCCAGGTCCTGTTCGGTGGCGTTGGACGGGTAGCACTCGAGCAGCGCGCCGGCCAGCAGGGGGGCCATCGCGGCCACGATCATCGGCTGCTGGGCGGTGTCGGGCGCGGCCAACGCGGCGGTCACGTAATCAAGTGCCCGATGCCACGCGCGCACGGCACCCCTTGACCGTGGGCGCCAGTTGAGGAACCGGATGCGCTGCGAGGGCGCCGAGCGCCAGTCCACGGTGATCTTGTGCAACGCGTCGGGCGCGATGGTCACCACATCGAACCGCGCGCCGTTCACCTGCAGCGCACACGACATGCCGTGGGCGACCAGGACGGGACAGTCGACATTCGGGAACGGTCCGCCCGTCAGGGTCAGCGATCCGGCCCGGGGCTGAATCACGACAATGTTTTCCGCAGGGTTTTCGGCGGGCGGGATTTCGAAGATCGCCGGGCCGTGGATCAGCACCTCGTCGATCGCCATCGAAGCCGCCGCGCAGCGCCGGTGGGTGACGGCCGAACGGGTCGTGAGGCCGCTGACGCGCCAGCCCGGGCTGTACACGCCGGCGAAGAACCGGCGCATGGCGTCGGGCTGGACGGTGCGGAACTGCTCGTAGCGGACCGCCGCCGCGCTTTGGGTCGACGCCGGGTCGCGCGCGACGGCGGGGCGGGCGGGGCGCAGGTCGACCTGGATCTCGTCGGGTTCGCCCGCCACACCGACGGCGCCGACGGCGGTGGTCGTCATGACCGCGCGGCCGATCGCCGCACCGTCGCGCCGTCCGTGGCGACGGCGGGACCCGACGTTCGCGAGGCCAGTTGTCGATAAATGTTCAGCGCGTCGAGCGCGATCCGGTCCCAGGAGAAACGTGAGACGGCGCGGCTTCGCCCCGCCGCGCCCATGCTGTCACACTGAAAGCTTTGGGCCAGAAGGCTTCTCAACGCCGCAGCGACCGCGGCGGGGCTGCGTCGCGGCAGCAGCAACCCGGTGACGCCGTCCACCACGGCATCGGTCAGGACGCCTACCGGTAGCGCGACCACCGCCACTCCGCTGGCCATGGCCTGCAATACCGGTGTCGCCCGCGGTGGTCGCCGCGGCGTGCACGCGACCACGTCGGCGGATCGCAGCAGCGACGGCAGGTCGTCGTCGTCGACGGCCCCCGCGAAGCGGACCCGGTCGGCGACGCCGCACTCGGCGGCGAAACGTTTCAGCTCGGCGCGCGCCCGGTCGTGGCCGGACTCGCGAGCGGCGGTTTCGGCGATCACCAACTCCGCACCCACGACCTTGGGCAGCGCCCGAATGGCGACGTCGAAGCCGTTATCCGACAACGGATTCGGCGCCAAGCAGAGAATCCGGTGACGCGCGTCGCGGTCGATCGCGGGGCCCACCGGGCTATATCGCTCCACATCGACGCCGCTGCACAGGACGGACGCTCGAGCCCGCCCGTGCCGTAGCCGGGCCAGCACATCGGCGTCGGCGCTGCACTCACCCGTCACCCACGTCGCGCCACGCGCAAGCAACGGCTCGATGCGTTCGCGTTCGCGCCCGCGCTTCTCGGCGGCACCGTTGGAGCGTGACGTCACGGCCAGCCCCTGGAAGCTCTGCACGGTCGGTATGTGATGGCGTCGCGCGGCCAACTGGGCGGCCAACCCGCCCAGCCAGCCGTACGCGTGTACGACGTCCGGCCGGTCGGCCGACCACAGGCGCTCGAGGACCCCCGCCCAGTCACCGACGTAGGGCAGGACCGCCTCGGCGGGCGCCGGCTCGGCCGGACCCACGTGGATAGCACCCCGACCCCGGACATAGGCCGTCGCAGCGTGGCCCCGGGCCGCGAGCGCCGCGGAAAGTTGCTCTGGGTCGTCGCCGACGATGTCGTCGCCGGTGACGATTGCAATCTTCACCACGCCTAGCCTCCCGCCCGCGCTGCGCCCAACCCAAGAGAGCTACCCGGCTTACGGCCGGCGAAACGCCGGACTTCGCGCCCTTCGCTCCCGGGGCCGGTGTTTCGCGTCGCGGATATGGCTGGGAAGGAGCCTTCCGAGGGGGAACACTGGGAGCATGACGACGGCTGAGGCGCGTCCGCGGGTCGAGCTGGTGGTACTGCTGGCGTCGGCCGGCGGGTTGGACGCGTTGTCCATCGTCCTTCACGATTTACCGACGGAATTTGCGGCCGCGGTCGTCGTGCAACAGCATCTCGGCGGCCTGGCCAGCGTGCTTCCGACGATCCTGGGCCGACAGACGCTCCACCGGGTGACCTGGGCAAAGGATGGTGGGCCGGTCCTGCCGGGGCAGGTCGTGGTCTGCCCGCCGGGGATGCATCTGGAAATGATGCCCGACGGTCGCTCTCGCCTTCGCAAGATGGCCGCGCTGCTCGAGCGGCGTTTCGACGTGCTGCTGGCGTCGGTGGCCAAGTCGTACGGAGCACGCGGTGTGGCGGTGCTGTTGTCGGGCTCCGGGCGGGACGGCGCCGTCGGCACCGTGGCGATGAAGCAGGCCGGCGCGATCGTGATCGCCCAGAGCCCGGAAACCGCGCAGTACCCGTCGCTGCCGCTCGCCGCCGCGCGCGCCGGAGCCGATTTCGTGCTGCCGATTCATGAAATCGGGCGGGTCCTGGCGGACATCGTCGGAGGCGCACCGCTGCCCAACCCCCTGCCCGGCCCCCTGTCCGACCCGCTACCCGAAAAGGGCCGGTCCGCCATACCACCGAGGCCGCCGGCGCCGGCTTCGACGGACCGACCGATGGAGCCCGCCCCCAACAGCGCGGCCGCCCGCGCTGAGCAGGCGCGACTGCGCGCGGCCGAGTTGCGGCGCAGGCGCCAGGAGCTGTCCAAGGGTTTCGGGGCGACCGAGCAGACTGTGTCGATCGCGCGGCGCAGGGCCCAGGAGTCGCTGCGCCGCGCGCAATTGGCGCACCAAGCGGCCTCGGAGGCGGCCGCGCGGTGGGGACACTGACCGCCGCGCCACGTTACGACTGGCTCACGACCTCCATCAGCAGCAGCGCGCCGCCGACGCTCGCGTCGCCCGATCGAAACGGTGTGCAAACCACCCGCACCCGTGCCGGGCGGCCGCGCCGGTTGACGGCGTCCACCACCGTTTCACCGGAACTTTCCGGATCGACGAACGCGTTGCCGATCAGCGGCCGCACGCTATCGAGTGGCAATCCGATGTCCAGCGCGGTCAACCTCGAGCCCGTCGTCTCGTCCGCCCGCAGTCCCCACAGGTCCTCGCAGCCCCGGTTCCACACCACCACCCGCATTTCCCGGTCGACGACCACCATCCCCAGACGCACCGAATTGATCAGCGAATCCAGGAAGTTCGTGGCGTCGTCCAGCTCCACGCTGCGTTCGCGCAGCGTTTCGTTGATGGTGTGCAGCTCGTCGTTCGTGGACTGCAGCTCCTCGTTCATCGTCTCGAGCTCTTCGTTGGTGGACTGCAGCTCCTCGTTGGTCGTCTCGAGCTCCTCCACCGTGGACTGCAATTCCTCGTTGGTCGTCTCGAGTTCCTCGTTGGTGGACTGCAGCTCCTCGTACGCCGCCTCGAGCTGGCGGTTGGTCTGCACCACCTTGTCGAGCAAGGCGCGCGTCGCCGTGACGTCGAAGAACACGATCGACACACCGAGCAGGCCGTTCTCGGCGTCGACGAGCGGATTGACGTGGATCTCGAACCACACGGTCTCGGTGCCGGGCCGTTGCCACTTGACGTCTGGGATCCGCGCCGACCGCCGCTCGACTTTCGCCTGCTCGAGGTAGGCGCGCAGCTCTACCGGGCGGTAAGACACCTCGAGGTCGCGCAGCAACCGGCCGATGTCGCGGGCCGAGAGCCCGAAGACGTTCTCGGCCTGCTGGTTGATCATCGCGACCGTATCCTCGCCGGTGATCACGATCTGGGCCACGGGGCTGGCGCGAAAAGCCAAGTCGCGCACCGTCGTCAAGCCCGGCAGCTCGCCGTGACGTTCGTAGAACGCGGCGGCGGGGTCATAGCGATCCCCCGCGATCTGGGTCCCGGCGACCTTGCGGAAGATCCGGTTCTTGAGGTTCAACGGAGCGAAGCGGTCGCTGTGGCTCAACAGCATCTCGGCGTGCCCGAGAAACAACGTTCCCTGCGGAGCCAACGCGAAATGCAAGCGCCCCACCACGTTTCGCTGTGTCTCGGCGTTGAGATACATCAGGGTGTTGCGGCACACCAGCAGATCGACGCGCGAGATCGGTGCGTCTTTGACCAAGTCGTTGCGCCCGAAGATGACCGCGCGGCGCAGATCCTTGTGGAAGACGTAGCGGCCGTTGACCTGTTCGAAGTAGCGCGGCAACAGGTCCGGCGGCACCGACTCGACGGCCTTGGCGTCGTAGGATGCCGTGCGCGCCTCGGCGAGCGCCTCCTCGTCGATATCGGTCGCGTAAATCTTGACCCGCTGCCGGAACTCATCTGGTCCCATCGCCTCGGCCAGCAGCATGGCCAGCGTGTAGGCCTCCTGCCCGGAGGCGCACCCCGCGCTCCACACCCTGATCGGGTCACCGGGCCCGCGCTCGGCCAGCATCCGCGGGACCACCTCCGCGCTGACGAATTCCCAGGCCTCGGGGTCCCGGAAGAAGGCGGTGACGTTGATCAGGATGGTGTTGAACAACGAGGCGAATTCGTCGGAGCTGGCCTGCAGCACGTCCAGGTATTCCTCGAATGTGGTGTATCCCGCCTGGTCCATGCGATGCCGGACCCGGCGCATCAGCGACGTGCGCTTGTAGCCCGTGAAGTCGAAGCCGCGGGAATCGCGCATGTAGCGCAACAAAGCCTCGAAGGCCTCGTCCGTCGTGCCGTCCATCAAGGTCCCGTCGCAAGAGCGTTCGTCGTCGGACTCGAACACTACTCCGACGTCACAGCAGATTTTCGCGCCCGACCAGTGCCCACACCGTCTTGCCCGACGACGTCGGAGTGGCGCCCCACGAGCGGCACAACGCGGACACGATCGCCAGCCCGGAGACGATTTCGGCTCCGCGATCGCCGTCTTCGTGCCTCCCGGGGAGGCGGTCGCTGCAATCCTCCACCGCGACGGTGACGGTGTCCCGATGGCTCTCCACGATGAGCACCGGCGCGCTCTCGGTGTGGTCGAGGACATTTTCGACGAACACGGTGCCGACCGTTGCAGCGACCGGGATCAGGTCGGGCTTGTCCCATTGGGTGAGCCAGTCGGTGATCACGGCGCGGGCCAGGCCGACGCTTTGCCCGTCCGCCGGCAGCTCGCTTCGCGCCCGCCGCCGGACGGCCAGGGGCTGGCCGTGCACGGCGTCCAGCGCGGACATCCGGGTGGGATGCACCGGCACGTACCGGGTCACGCCGCCGGCGGCGATCGACCGCCGGACCCGCGGCTGCTCGCACACCAGCAGGATGGGCACGTCCGGCCACACACTGACGTGCCAGCGGGCGCTGGTGAACACGGTCCACGCCGACGCGGACGGCGCGGACAGGCGGTTGACGTCGACGATCACGGCGCGCGGCTCGTCGAGCGCGGCCTTGATCACGGTGTCACGGACGGTCCGATACGTGGAGCTGTCCAGCACCCCATCCATCACCAGGATCGGCACATCCCGCTGAGTCGAGGCATCGATCCGGACGGCCGGCCAAGCTTCAGTCACCGGGATCCCCGCGATCAGGAGCGTTAGCGGCCAGCCGGCCGCCGAGCACGGTCAGCGCCCTTTCGCTCTCCTCGGCGAGCGTGTTGTAGTGCCGGGCAACCGGACCGGGGCCCGCCTTGTCGGCCATTCGCCGGGCCAATTTGGCTTTCTCCTGCAGGCTGCGCAGGGCGACCCACAGCGCACCCTCGACTTCGTCATCCCGCGCGGCCAGCAAGGCGTCGGCCGTCCAGGCGTGCCCGACGTGACAGCGAAAGTGGCCCTCGCTGATCGCGATCAACGATCCATGGCAGTCGGGGCAGGTGTAGCCCGACGGCGCGCCCAGGTCTTGCGTGTCGAAGTTGGTCGAGAACCGGGAGGTCATCGCGATACGGTTCTCCAGGTCCAGCGCCGCGTCGGGCTCCATGCTCGGGTCCTCTGTTTCCTCTTGGGCCAGCTCTTTGAGGACGGCGCCGATTTCGGCCGCCACGGCCTGTCGATCCAGCACGCCGGCGTCACGCGCGTTGGCCGGCAGCGCCCCGAACAGCGCGTCCTGCGGTGCCTGACCGATGGTTGTGCCGCCGCGCGAGCGGATCGCGGCGAGCCCCAGCACCCCGTCGTCGAGCACGCCCGACAGCAACACCCCGATCGCGCGCGCCCCGAACGCCACGGCGACCGAGCGGAATAGTGCGTTGATGGCGGGCCGATGCCCGTTCTCGGTGGGGCCCTGTGACAGGACTACGCGATGGTCGGCGACCAGCAGGTGACGGTCCGGGCTGCCGACGTAGATGTGTCCGGGCAGCAGCGGGGCGTCGTCCTCGGCGGTGACCGCCGGCAGCGGTCCACTGCGGTCGACGATCCGGGCCAGCACGCTGGGCGCACCGGCGGGCATGTGCAGCACGATCAAGTAGGCGTACGGCAAATCCGGCGACAGACCGGCGGCCAGGCGTGAGAGCGCTTCGACTCCCCCGGCCGAGGCGCCGATCGCGACCACTCCGCGCAGCCCATCGTTTTGCTTGGTCGCGTCAATCACCACCCTCGGCTACCCGCATCAAGCCTACGTAACCGGGCGGTCGTTAGACAGGGAAAACGCGGGCCCGTTTATGACCCGCCAACCGTGGTAACCGAGCCTCATGGGAGCCAACGACACACCTGATCCAAAACAGCGCGACCTAGAGCCGTCGCGCGTGCGCCGCGACACCGGATACCTGACCACTCAGCAGGGGGTCCGCGTCGATCACACCGACGATTCGCTGACCGCCGGCGAGCGGGGACCCACCCTGCTGGAGGACTTTCACGCCCGGGAAAAGATCACCCACTTCGACCATGAGCGGATCCCGGAGCGCGTCGTTCACGCGCGCGGCGCCGGCGCCTACGGCGTCTTCGAACCGTACGACGACTGGCTGGCCGAGTACACCGCGGCGAAATTCCTGACCACGCCGGGCACCCGGACCCCGGTGTTCGTGCGGTTCTCCACGGTGGCCGGATCGCGCGGCTCGGCCGACACCGTCCGCGACGTGCGTGGCTTTGCCACCAAGTTCTACACCGAGCAGGGCAACTACGACCTGGTGGGCAACAACTTCCCGGTCTTCTTCATCCAGGACGGGATCAAGTTCCCCGACTTCGTTCACGCGGTGAAACCCGAGCCGCACAACGAGATTCCGCAGGCGGCCTCGGCGCACGACACGCTGTGGGACTTCGTGTCCCTGCAGCCCGAGACGCTGCACACCATCATGTGGCTGATGTCGGACCGCGCGCTGCCGCGCAGCTACCGCATGATGCAGGGGTTCGGTGTGCACACCTTCCGCCTGGTAAACGCCAGCGGCGAAGGGACTTTCGTGAAGTTCCACTGGAAGCCCCGCCTCGGCGTGCACTCGCTGATCTGGGACGAATGCCAAAAGATCGCCGGCAAGGACCCCGACTACAACCGGCGCGACCTGTGGGAGGCCATCGAGGCCGGCCAGTATCCCGAGTGGGAGCTCGGGGTGCAGCTCGTGGCCGAGGCCGATGAGTTCAACTTCGATTTCGACCTCCTCGACGCCACGAAGATCATTCCCGAGGAACAGGTTCCGGTCCGTCCGGTCGGCAAGATGGTGCTGAACCGCAACCCGGACAACTTCTTCGCCGAGACCGAGCAGGTCGCCTTTCACACCGCCAACGTGGTACCGGGAATCGACTTCACCAACGACCCGCTGCTGCAGTTCCGCAACTTCTCCTACCTGGACACGCAGTTGATCCGCCTGGGCGGGCCCAACTTCGCGCAGCTGCCGGTCAACCGGCCGGTGGCCGACGTCCGCAACAACCAGCAGGACGGCTACTCGCAGCACGCCATCCCGCAGGGTCGGACCAGCTACTACAAGAACACCCTCGGCAGCGGGTGTCCGGCGCTTGCCAACGACGACGTGTTCCGCCACTACACGCAGCGGATCGACGGCGTAGCGATGCGCAAGCGCGCGAAGTCCTTCGAGAATCACTACAGCCAGGCGCGAATGTTCTGGAAGAGCATGTCGGCGGTCGAGGCCGAACACATCGTCGCCGCGTTCGCCTTCGAATTGGGCAAGGTCGAAGTGCCCGACATCCGCTCGGCGGTGGTGGCGCAGCTCGCCCGCGTCGACCACGGGCTGGCCACCAAGGTGGCCGCGAAGCTGGGGCTGCCCGCGCCGCCCGACGAAGCGGTCGACGGGGAGGTTGCCTCGTCGCCGGCACTGTCCCAAATCGGTGCAGCCAATTCCGGGGACACCATCGAGTCGCGCAAGATAGCCGTCCTGGCCGCGGACGGCGTGGATGTGGTTGGGACGCAACGTTTCAAGGAGTTGATGGCCGAGCGCGGCGCGACGGTCGAGGTTCTGGCGCCCGTCGCCGGCGGAACCCTGCGCGGCGGGTCGGGCGGCGAGCTTCCCGTGGACCGGGCGTTCACGACGATGGCGTCGGTCCTCTACGACGCGGTGGTGGTGGCGTGCGGGCCGGATTCGGTGGCCACGCTTTCGGGCGACGGTTACGCCGTGCACTTCGTCGTCGAGGCCTACAAGCACCTCAAGCCGATCGGTGCGTACGGCAAGGGGATCGACTTGCTGCGCGCCGCGCACATCGACACCCGCCTCGCCTCCGATAGCGACTCGGCCACCGACGTGGTGAGCGACCGGTCCGTCGTGACCACGACCGCGGCCGCCGACGATCTCCCCGACCAATTCGTCGAGGAGTTCGCCGCCGCCCTGGCCCGCCACCGCTGCTGGGAACGCCAGACCGACCCGGTGCCCGCGTAACCGTAAAGGAGGATCAATCGTGCCGCGATCGTCGATCAAGAACGAAAAGATGTATCAGGATCTGCGCAAGAAGGGTGATTCGAAGGAAAAGGCCGCGCGGATCTCCAATGCGGCCGCGGGCCTGGGCAAGTCGTCCGTGGGCCGCAAGGGCGGCAAGGCGGGATCCTATGCCGACTGGACGGTCCCGCAGTTGAAGAAGAAGGCCAAAGAGCTTGGCATGTCCGGCTATTCGGGCCTGACCAAGGACAAGCTGATCGCCAAGCTGCGCAACCACTGAGCTGCGCTGCCCAGCCGGGGCCTTGGACGTTGAGTGTGAAGTGTGGTCCTTGCGTGTGAATCCTGGGCGGAAGAATCGCCGGAATCCCACCGTGGATGCACACGGAAAACCGCCAGCGCACACTCAACTAGCCGGTGAGCCCCAGCCGGTCGGCCAGCACCAAAAAAGCGACCGCGTAGTCGTTGTCGGCGGTCCGCGACCGGATGTGCTCCCAGTCCAGCCTTTCGCGGACCGCCCGCACCGGCGGCAGCAGCTTGGCGAAGTCGCAGTGATGCTCGTTCAGGGAGCGCAGCTTCTGGACGACCACCATGGTCGGCGGCAGCACGGGCATCGCGATCGCCAACACGTCGCGCTGCTCGGCGCAGTCCAGCGTCGCCGGCTCGACGCACTCGCCGTTGATGCGGTGCAGGACGTCGACGACGGTGTCGCCGGTGCGCGCCTTGAACAACCAGTCCTCCGGGGGGTGCTCGATCACGAATCCGGCGCCGGCGAGGGTGGCCTCGGCGCTCGCCACATCGGTCTCGGCCACGACGAGATCCACGTCGTGGCTGGGTTCGGGCGCGCCGAAGGCCCACAACGCATAGGTGCCCGCCAACGCGAAGCGCGGCCCATGTTCCTTGAGCGCCGACGCCGCACCACGCAACGCCTCCCGCAGCTCATTGCAGGACACATCCGAAGGCGTCTGGGCGGCTGTCATCGTGCATAGGTGATACCCGCCTGTCGGCCGGGCAACCTGTGCGGGATTCGCGTGACATGGTTCGTCGTCCGTTTAAGCGGCCGTCGCATTGGCAAGTCTTGTGTTATGTCAGCCCCAGTGTTGCGCGTGTGCGACGGGGCTGCCGTCGTGGTCGTAGGTGATCGCCCGTGACGGCGGGATTGGTGAAGCACTGGCTCGAGTCGGGACGGCTCGAGCTGCCGCTGCCCGCCTCCGGACGCACCGCCGAGCGCTGGCAACGCCTGGCCCGGCTGGCCGAGGAGGACATCGTGGCGGCCCGGATCGCGGAGGCCCACGCCGACGCCGTCGCGATCCTGCACGAGCTCGGCGGCAAGCCGCCCGATTCCGACCAGCTGTGGGGCGTGTGGGCGGCCGAATCGTCCGACGACGCGCTGATTGCGACCAGGATCCGTGGCGGCGCGATCATCCTCAACGGCACCAAGGTGTGGTGCTCGGGCGCCGGGTTCTGCACGCACGCGCTGGTGACCGCCCGGCTCGACGACGGACGGTGCGGGCTGTTCGCGGTGCCGGTCACCGAACCCGCCGTCAAGGCGCTGCCGACCACCTGGTGGAACGTCGGGATGGCCGGAAGCGACACCAGGGCCGTGCAATTCACCAACGCGCGCGCCGTCGCGGTGGGTGACCCCGACGACTACCTGACCCGGCCCGGGTTCTGGCACGGCGCCACCGGCGTCGCCGCCTGCTGGCTCGGCGGTGCGCGACGGGTCGCAGAGCCGTTATATCGCTGCGCCACAAGTGAATCGGCGGACGCCTACACCCTGGCGCACCTGGGTGCGGTGGACGCCGCGCTGGCCGCCGGCGACGCCATCCTGACCGCGGCGGCGATGCAGATCGACGCCGATCCCTTCGACCGGTCCAACACCGCCCAGCTGCTGGCCCGTCGCGCGCGCACGGTCGTGGAACACGCCGTCGACGAGGCCATCACGCGCACCGGTCGCGCCCTGGGGCCAGGCCCGCTGTGTCAGGACGGGCGACACGCCCAGCGCGTCGCCGACCTGACCATCTACATCCGGCAAAGCCACGCCGAGCGGGACCTGGCCGAACTCGGGCGCCTCGCCGGGCGACGGTCATGAAAGCCGGGCCATGAAAACCCTGCGGGCAAGCAATTGCGCCAAGTTTGCGGCCAAGCCGCTCACCCGCGGCGGCACCCCGACGCCGGTGTGGCTGGCCGCCCTGCACTCCGAACCGCTGCCGGCACTGGACCTGAGCGCGTGTCCCGGGCTGGTCGTCGTCGCCGCCCATCCCGACGACGAGACGCTGGGACTCGGCGCGACCACCGCCCAACTGGTCGCCTCGGGCGTCGACGTGCAGGTGATTTCGCTCACCGACGGCGGCGCTTCCCGCCCGGGTGCGACGGCGTGGGAGCGGGCGCGTTGGGAGATCACCCGCAGGTACGAGCTTTGCCGGGCGGCAAGCATTTTGGGTATCCCGGAGCCGGTGTCGCTGGGGCTGCCCGACGGGCGGCTGGCCGACCACGAGGACGAAGTCACCGACCTCCTCGCCCGCATCCTCGGCGCCGCCGCGGCGGGGACGTGGTGCGCCGCCACCTGGCGCGGCGACGGGCACCCCGACCACGAGGCCGTGGGGCGTGCGGCCACCGAGGCGTGCCGGCGCACCGGCGCCGTGCTGCTGGAATATCCGGTGTGGATGTGGCACTGGGCCAGCCCGGCCGACCCGACGGTGCCCTGGCACCGCGCCCGCTCGGTGCCCGTGCCCACTCGGGCGCTCGCCCGCAAACGCCTCGCCGCGCACTGTTTTCGCAGCCAGCTCCAGCCGGCCGTCGGCGGGGCCGCCCCCGCCGTCCCGCCGTTCGTGCTGCAACGGCTGCTCGCGGTGGGCGAGGTGGTATTCCGGTGACCACCGCGGCGTATGCCGGCATCGAGGATTCCCGGCCGCTACCGAAGGCGTGGTACCAACAGCGCAGGGACGCGATCACCCTGGCGGTGCTGCCCGACCGCCGGTATCGGCACGCCTTGCAGCCGGGCTGCTCGACCGGGACGCTGACCGCCCAACTGGCGGCGCGATGCGATCGGGTGACCGCGATGGACGTGGAAGATGGGGCGCTGCGCAGCGCGGACGCGCGACTGCGGCGGGCGGGCAGCCGGGATCGGGTGACGCTGTACCTGTCACCCCGGGACGCGGCGTGGCCGCCCGGGCCCTTCGACCTGCTGATGCTCAGCGAGGTCGCCTGCGACCTGGTGGCCGACGCGCTGGCCGCGTTGTTGGCCCGCGAATGCCCGCGGCTGCGGCCGGGGGCGAAAGTCGTTGCCGCACACTGGCGCCACCCCGTGGCCGACCACCCCCTCACCGGCGACGCGGCCCACGCCGTCATCGCGGAGACGCCCGGGCTGACGTCCATCGCCCGCTATGGGGACCGCGACCTCGTCATCGAGGTGTTCGAACACCGGTGACGGCGGTTGGCCGCGAATTGGTGACCGCAGCCCGGGAGTGGGTATCGAAGAGGGTATGCGCGTAGCGACCTTCAACATCCTGCACGGCCGCACCGTCGGAAACGGGGTGGATCCTGCGCGGCTGCGTGACTGCGTGCGCCGGTTGAATCCGGACATCCTCGGGTTGCAGGAGGTCGACTGCGAACAACCGCGCTCGTCCCGCGCCGACCTCACGGCGGTCGCGGCGGAAGCCATGGGCGCGGTGGAGCATCGGTTCGTCGCCGCGATCTCCGGTACGCCGGGCGCGACCTGGATGGCCGCCACGGGCGAGGAACAACCCGGTACGGCGGCCTACGGGATCGCGCTGCTGTCCCGGTATCCCGTGGCCAGCTGGCAGGTGGTGCGATTGCCCCGTATCCCCATGCGGTTTCCCATGTACCTGCCCGGGCCGAACCGGGTGATGGTCGTCGACGAGGAACCGCGCGCGGCGGTGATCGCCCAGCTGCACACCCCGTTGGGCGGGCTCACGGTGGCCAACACGCACCTGTCATTCGTGCCCGGCTGGAATCGGCGCCAGCTGCGCCGGCTGATCCACGACCTGCGCGGCTTTCCGGGGCCGCGGCTGCTCACCGGTGACCTCAACATGACGCCCGACGCGGTGCGCCGGTGGTCGGGCATGCGGCCCCTGGCCGCGGCCGCAACCTTTCCCGCGCACATCCCCAACCGGCAGCTCGACCACATCTTGACCGACGACCCCGGCCTGCGCGGCGGCGCCGTTCAGTCCGAAGTGATGCCGATCTCCGATCACCGGCCGCTGGCGGTCGACCTGGAGCACGCGTGAGCGCTCAGGCCCGGCCCATCGCGTCGAGTCGCCGTTGGACCCGGTTGACATCGTCCGGGGCGGGCATCTCGTCGGTGACCCGGAGGATCTCCGCGCCGACGTCGGCGTTGTCGATCGACCGGCGCTCCCGCCCGGTGAGGGTTGTCGCGATCGCGGTGACCTCGTCGTCGCACACTCGCCGCGGCAACAGCGCCAACAGCGGCGCGTAGCCGAAGGGCGGCGCGCCGGTGGGATAACCGGCGCGCAGAAACGCGATGATGCTCGACACCGTGTCGCGTAGGACCATTCCTGACCTCCCGCCGCCACGCCGGGCGGTTCTTGCCAGGAATAACCCGGCGTGCCGGTTTGAAACCAAAGGGGCCCGGTCCGACTGCCGGACCGGGCCCCTTTGGAAATCGCTTACTGGTGTTCCTTCTGGCGCTCTTCGGCGGCCTTGGCGCCGGCGCGCGCCGAATCGGCTTCGGCTTCCTTCTTACCCGCATCGCGCTGGGCGTCCGCCTTGTCCTGCTGAGCCTGGCCCTCTTCGACGAGGTCGTCGCGGCCGGTGACGGTCCCGCCAACCTCCTTGACCTTGCCCTTGACGCCTTCGACGGTGCCCCTGACGGCCTCTTGTGGTCCGCTCTTCTGATCGCCCATCGGTCGACCTCCCTCTCGGTGATTACGTCTCGATTCGCATCTACCGGCTTCCCGCCCGGCGCGGGGCCAAACACCCGCGCCCGATTGCGGTCCGAGCGAACTCGTTCGTTTGAAAGCGATATTTCCGGGTAGTTACTGCCCCCGACTGTTCAAGGGGGTGGAGTCACTGAGCACCATTGCTGTCTTAGGGGCGACCGGCACGGCCGGGTCCCGCGTCGTCGCCCGGCTGCGGGCTCGCGACGTCGAGGTTGTCGAGATCTCCCGCGCACACGGCGTCGACGTGATCTCGGGACGGGGGTTGTTCCAGGCGCTGGCGGGGGTCGACGTCGTGATCGACGTGTCCAACCCGATGCCCGCGGACGGCCGGTCGAACATCACCCAGACGGTGGCCACCGCGACCCGCAACGTCGTGGGAGCGTGCGCCGCACGCGACGTCCAGCGCCTGGTGGTGTTGACGGTCGCCGGGATCGAAGATCCCTCGTTCGACGGCTTTCCCTATTACGAGGCCAAACGCGCGGCCAAGGAGATCGCGCTCGACGGGCCGGTGCCGGTGACCCTGGTGAAGTCCACCCAGTGGTACGAGTTCGCCACCAACCCCGCCGCGGTGAGTTCCCGCGACGGCGAGGTGGCCGTCCAGGACTGGCTGATCCAGCCCATCGCCGCCGACACCGTCGCCGACGTGCTGGTCGAGGCGGCCCTGGGGCAGACGCACCGGCCACGCACGATCGCCGGCCCGGAGGCGGTTCGCCTGCCAGAACTGACGTCGAAAGTGCTCGCCCGGCGCGGCGACAATCGCCGCGTGCGCGCCGTGCCGCCCGCGCTCGGTGCGCTCGGCACCGGCGCGCTGTTGGCGTCCGACGGCGCCATCGTCGTCGGCCCCGACCTAGACACGTGGCTGCGCTCCCTCTCGTCCCCCGGCACGGACGGCGAGTCGGCCGCCGACGGCGGCGCTGCCCCGACGAGGCTGCGAACGCGGGACCTTTCCCACACCAGCCGTTAGACCCCGAGCAACGTCACGGTTGCGTCACGATCGGTGTCACGATTGGTTAAGAACCGGGCCCGTTCTCTAAGAATTCTCAACATTGGCGGTCGTATTTATTTGCTCACTTAGCGAAAATGGGGCTCGTGGGGCGATCGGGCCACGCGTGGTTCGCGGTGTTCTTCTTACGGCGAAACGGCCCCTTTTGGCTTCCGCTACCTTGGTTTTCGAGGATCGGGAGCCTCTCTGAGAAGAAATCAATTGATCAATTTCGAAGGACAAGACTGATCATGAAAAACCGCAGTATCGTCGCGCGCCGGCGAGTTGCCGGCATCAGCGCGGGCTTCCTGCTCGGGGGATTGACCGTGGGCATCATCGGCGCCCCGTCCGCGGCCGCAGCGCCCGACTGCAGCCCCGGCGGGGTGAACGCCACCGTGTCGTCGGTCCAGGGCGCGGCGCAGCAGTACCTGGCCGCCCACCCGGACGCCAATCAGGTGGTCACGGCCGCCTACGGGCAGCCGCGGCCGGAGGCCGAGTCGAACCTGCGCGGTTACTTCACCTCGCATCCGCAGCAGTACTACGACCTGCGCGGCATCCTGGCGCCGATCGGGGACACCGAACGGCAGTGCAACGTCACGGCCCTGCCGCCGTTCCTGGAGTCGGCCTATCAGGAGTTCATGGCCGGCTGACCCGCCGAGAGACGACCCGCCACAACGCCGTGGCGGGTCGTTTCGCGTGCACCGCCGGCGGGTATTGAGCGGGTACTTGTGCAGTCAGCCAATGGGAGCCAATCGGACTGGAGGCAACGATGCGGCTGCGTCGCAGCGATCTGGGCAAGCCGGGGATCGCACGCAAACGCCGGGGGAAAGGCTTCGCCTACTACGACCCCGAGGGCAACCGGCTGTCCGATCCGGACACTCTGGCGCGCATCAAGGACCTTGTCATTCCGCCCGCATGGAAGAAGGTGTGGATATCGCCCGATCCGAAGGGCCACATCCAGGCCGTCGGCACGGACGCGGCCGGCCGCCGGCAGTACCTCTATCACGTGGCCTGGCAGCAGGAGCGGGCCGAGGAGAAGTTCGACCGCGTGCTGGAGCTGTCGGTGCAGTTGCCGATGTGGCGGGCGCGCATCGCCAAAGATCTGGCGTGCCGCGGCTTGACGCGTGAGCGGGTGCTGGCCGTCGCGCTGCGCCTGCTCGACCGCGGCTATTTCCGCGCCGGCGGTGAGCAGTACGCCGAGGAGCACGAGTCCTACGGCTTGGCCACCCTGCTGTGCAGCCACGTGACGGTGCGCAGCCACGCGGTCGCATTCGACTTTCCCGCCAAGAGCGGGGTGCGGCGCACGGTGGAAATCGAGGACGCCGAAATCGTTCGCGCGGTGCGCGCCCTGATGCGGCGCCCGCAGCGCACCGACCGACTGCTGGTGTGCCGTACCGGATCCGGGTGGGTCGACATCCGGTCCGACGACCTCAACGCGCGGTTCAAGGAGATGGTGGGCGACCAGTACACGGTCAAGGATCTGCGCACCTGGCACGGCACGGTGCTGGCCGCGGCCGCGTTCGCGGACGCGGACCCGCCCGTGTCGCAGCGGGTGGTCAAGCGCGTCGAGTCCGCGGTCATGAAGGAGGTTGCCGAGGAACTCGGCAACACCCCCGCGGTGGCTCGCGGATCGTATGTCGACCCGCGCGTCGTCAGCGGCTACGAGCAGGGCCTGACGGTCGACACGGCGGCGCGTCGGGCCGAACGCGCCCGCCGACCCGAGGCCAGACAAGAGATTCTGGAGAAGGCGACCCGCATGCTCATTCGCCGAGTTGCCAAGGGCCACAGCTCATCCGGAGCATCCCAACTGCCCAAAACCGCGTGAACCGGGGCGTCGCGGCAGCCGGCGCGGCGATATCCAGATTGCGAAGTGTTTCTCCCGCGACGAGGCGGCCAACTACCAACGTGCCAGCACAACCGGCCAGCGCAGGCCGCGCGCACGCGACCGATGTCTCCGCCGATTTCGCACCGTGGACGGCTGCGGGGCGCGCTGCGGCGCTCGGGCCGCAGCCCCTCCAATTGAAATCGATTGCACGACAAAGCAACTGGTGTCTGAATGCGCCGGGGGACGCGTTTCCCGCGGGAGGAGACGGCGGGAGAAACGCCGTTTATGTAATGACCTATAGGGTATTTCGCTCGCCATGCTCAATTCAGGCTCCGCGAAGAACGTGCTGCTGTGGCACGTCCATGGGTCCTGGACGCAGGCGTTCGTAGCGGGCCGACACCGGTATTTGATTCCGGTGGCCGCCGACGGCGGCGCCGACGGCATCGGACTGGCCGGGCGAAAGTGGCCCAACGCGCGCGAGATCGCGCTCGGCGAACTGGCGCGCCAGCACATCGATCTGGTGGTGTTGCAGCGTCCGCACGAGGCCGCGCTGGTGGCCCGGTGGGCCGGACGCCGGGTGGGTGCCGACGTGCCCGGGGTGTACGTCGAGCACAACGCACCGCGCCCGTTCGCCGATCGCAGCCGGCATCAGGTCGCGGACCGCCGCGACATCCCGCTCGTTCATGTCACCGATTTCAACCGGCTGATGTGGGACAACGGCCGAGCCCCGACGCGGGTGATCGATCACGGCATGGCCGATCCGGGCCCGCGTTACACAGGCGACGTGCCGAGGGCGGCCGCGATGATCAACGAGCCACAGCGGCGCGGGCGCACCGTGGGAGCCGACCTGCTCGAACCGTTGTCGGCATACGCGCCGATCGACGTGTGGGGCATCGGCACGGAGTCGCTCTACGCGAACCGCGGCGGCGTCACCGGGCGCGGTGACGTTTCGGCTCCACAGCTGTGGGACCAGATCGCGCGGCACCGCGTGTACCTGCACACCGCCCGCTGGACGTCGTTGGGACTTTCGCTCATCGAGGCGATGTTCCTCGGGATGCCGGTGGTGGCCGTGGGAACGACGATGGCGCCCCTGGTGGTGCCCGGCGAGGCGGGCGTCGTCGCCGCCGACGTCACCACCCTGGGCGGCGGACTGCGGGATTTCATGAACGACCACGCGGCGGCGGTGGCCGCGGGTAAGGCCGCGCGCGAATTCGCCACCGCCCGCTTCGGGCTGGACCGGTTTCTCGCCGAATGGGACGAAGTGATTTCCGAACAGTGCAGCGAATTCAGAAGGGAGCCCGCATGAGGATTGCGATGATCTCCGAACACGCCAGCCCGCTGGCCCACCTGGGGGACGTGGATGCCGGCGGGCAGAACGTGCATGTCGCCGAGCTGTCGGCCGCGCTGGCGCGGCGGGGCCACGACGTGGTGGTGTTCACCCGCCGCGACGACCCCCAGCAGCCCGAGTGCGTCGAGACGGAGCACGGCTACTCGGTGGTGCACGTACCCGCGGGCCCGGCTTGCGCGCTGCCCAAAGATCAACTGTTGCAATACATGTACGGCTTCGCCCATTTCCTGGCGGGGCATTGGCGGGCCCGACCACCCGACGTGGCTCACGCGCACTTCTG
The DNA here is from genome assembly GCF_001672815.1 of Mycobacterium sp. E796. Lineage (GTDB taxonomy): Bacteria > Actinomycetota > Actinomycetes > Mycobacteriales > Mycobacteriaceae > Mycobacterium. Next base: position 21,511 of record NZ_LZKK01000165.1, read on the forward strand.
GATGTCGGGGCTGGCCACCCAGCGGGCGGGGCGAGAGCACCGGATCCCCACCGTGCAGACGTTCCACGCGCTGGGCCTCGTCAAGCGGTACCACCAGGGCGCCGACGACACCAGCCCGGATTGCCGCATCGGGCTGGAGGCCCTCGTCGCGCGCGGTGCCGACTGGGTGGCGGCCACCAGCACCGACGAGGTCTTCGAGCTCGTCCGCATGGGACGCGCCCGCTCGCACACGTCGGTGGTGCCCTGCGGTGTCGACATCGACGCGTTCCGCCCGGACGGGCCCGCCGCCCCGCGCGGCGCCCGCAAGCGGATCGTTTCGGTCGGACGCCTGGTGCCGCGCAAGGGTTTTGAGACGCTCATCCGGGCCATGCCGCGCATCCCCGGCGCCGAGCTCGTCATCGTCGGCGGCCCGGCGCGCGCGGCCCTGCCCGGCGACCACGAGGCACGGCGGTTGCACCGGCTGGCCGATCAGCTCGGTGTGGCCGACCGGGTGCGGCTGCTCGGCGGGATCACACGCGGCGAGATGCCGGCCGTGCTGCGCTCGGCCGACCTGGTGGCCTGCACCCCGTGGTACGAGCCCTTCGGGATCGTGCCACTGGAAGCGATGGCCTGCGGGGTGCCCGTGGTGGCCAGTGCGGTCGGCGGCATACGCGACACCGTTGTCGACGACGTGACCGGTCGCCTGGTGCCGCCGAAGGATCCCGCCGCCCTGGCCAAGGCGATCAACCCGCTCCTGGACGACGGCCGGCGGCGCGCCGCCATGGGCCGCGCGGGGCGGGACCGCGCCCGCGCGCGCTACACCTGGGACCGCATCGGGACCGACACCGAACGCGTCTACGAAAAGCTGGCGCGGGCGCGGCGCGAGGTCAGCACCCTCAACACCCGTTCCGGATAGCGCGATGGTTCAACGTGTTTCGAGCAGGCGCACCGATCGCTCCACCGGGTCGGGCAGTCGGCGCCGGGCGCGCAGCGCGGCCGGCAGTGCGGCCACGGCCTCGAGCAACGCGATCGCGTGGGCGCGGTCGTGGCTGGCGGCCCACGCGAGGGCGGCCGCGGTCCTGGCGCAGCGCCGCGGCGGGCGGCGCAGGAACGCGCTCAGCAACGCGTTGCGCCGGACGCGCGCTTGTTGGACCCGGCTCGCCGATCGAACCGTCGAAGGCTGGTGGTACGCCACCAGCTCGGAGGAGAAGCACAGGTTCCAGCCGTCGGCGGCAAGATCCCAAGCGAGCAAGTCCTCTTCGCCGCGGAAGTGCAGGATGGGGCTGAAACCGCCGGCCGCCTCGAACGCGGCCTTGCGCACCATCGCCGAGCAGGACTGGAAACCGAGGATCGACGGGCCCGGTAGGCCCGGATCACGACCGAGCGGACTGGCGGCGAATTCGGCCACCAGCGGGTCGTCGCGTCGCTGCGGCCAGATCACGGTGCGGGCGGCCAGCAGCGCGACGGTGGGATGCCGGTCAAAAATCTCCTCGGCAAGCGCGGGAGCCGTTGGCTCCCACCATGAGTCGTCGTCACAGAACGCGATATACGGCGTGGCGGCCCGCGCCACCCCGACGTTGCGAGCGACGGCGCCGTCGTTGCGGCTCAGCGGGATGACCGTCACCCGGCCGCCGGAGCGGCCCGCGATCCCAGCGGCCGTCGCCACCGATCCGTCACGGGATGCGTTGTCCACCACGAGAATCGGGCAACCGGTCGTATCGAGCAGTCGATGCAGCACGTCGCGAAGCTCTTGCGCGCGGTCACGCGTCGCGATGACGAAGGAGGTTCGGGGCTCGTTTCCAGCTGAGGCGGCCATGACCGCTGCGGCTACCCGGGAATCGGTCGCCGAAACCCCGTTTCATAGGACAACCGCGGGGTACGAGAACGCGGTGCGGCCATTATCGCGTGTGCTCGTCACCGGGGGTGCCGGCTTTCTGGGCGTCCACTTGTGCGAGCAGCTCCTCGGAACCGGCGTGGAAGTCGTCAGCGTGGACAACCTGTCCACGAGCCCGCCGGGGGCGGCGCAGCGGCTGGCCGGGCGGACCGGCTATGAGTTTGTGCGGCAGGACATTTGCGATCCCGGTGCCGTCGACGTCCTCGGTGCGTCGTTCGACACCGTGTTCCATCTGGCGTCGCCCGCGTCGCCGATCGACTATCAGCGGATGCCCATCGCCACGCTGCTCGCCGGGTCGGCGGGCACGGCGACGGCGCTGGAGATCGCCGAACGCGCGGGGGCCCGGTTCGTGCTGGCGTCCACCAGCGAGGTCTATGGTGATCCCGAATTGCATCCACAGCGCGAAAGCTATTGGGGCAACGTGAATCCGGTGGGACCGCGCAGCATGTACGACGAGGCCAAGCGCTACGCGGAGGCGTTGACGTTCGCCTACCACCGCCTGCGGCGCGCCGACGTCGGCGTCGCTCGCATCTTCAACACCTACGGGCCGGGCATGCGCACCGATGACGGCCGGATGGTTCCGACGTTCTGCCGTCAGGCGCTGCGCGGGGAACCGCTCACGGTGTCAGGCACGGGGCTGCAGACCCGCTCGCTGTGCTACGCCGACGACACCGTGGCCGGCCTCATCGCGCTGGCGCGCAGCGATTTCAGCGGGCCGGTCAACATCGGCAATCCCATCGAACTGACGGTGCGCGCGGTGGCGGAGCTGATCCGCGGGCTGGCGGGCAGCACCTCCACGATCCAACTCACCCCGGCGGCCGTGGACGACCCGCAACGCCGATGCCCGGACATCACCCTGGCGCGCCGGGAATTGGGCTGGGAGCCGCGGATCGACTACCGCACCGGGCTGCGCACCACCGTCCAATGGTTCCGCGTCACCGCCGACGACCCGCAGTGGGGGGTCCCGGAACCCGAGCGACTGGCGCAGTAGGGGGTTTCGTGCGAATTCTCGGTGTCAATGCGGTATTTCACGATTCGGCCGCCGCCCTGGTGGTCGACGGCGAAGTGGTGGCGGCCGCCGAAGAGGAGCGGTTCTCACGGCGCAAGCACGGCAAGCAGGCCGTGCCGTTCGCCACCTGGGAGCTGCCGATCTCGGCCATCCGCTGGTGCCTCGAGTCCGGCGGCCTGGCGCCGGAGGAGATCGACGCGGTCGGATACTCCTACGACCCGGCCCTGATGCACGAGCAGCCGATCGATCCCGCCGGGCTCGACCGGGACTGGGAGCACCTGCGCACCATGTATGCCGAACGCGCGCCGCGCTTCCTGGCGACCGCGGTGCCCGGGCTCAACCCCGCCGCGGTCTGCCACGTCCGCCATCACGTCGCGCACGCGGCGTCGACCGCGCTGGCCTCGCCGCATCCGGACACGGCGGTGCTGGTGGTCGACGGCCGCGGCGAACGCACCTCGATGCTCGCCGGGGCGTACCGCGACCACAAGCTCGATGTGCTGGCCTCCCAGGCGCTGCCGCACTCGTTGGGTTTGCTTTACGAAAGCCTCACGGAGCACTTGGGTTTCGCGCGTTCCAGCGACGAATACAAGGTGATGGCGATGGCCTCCTACGGCAGCCCGCGATTCGCCGACGCGCTGCGCGAGCGGGTGTACGCCTGTGCCGACGGCGGGTTTCGCACCGAGCCGATCGACTGGGAGCGGCTCGCCCCGGCGCGCCGCCCCCACGAACCGGAGCTCGACCCCGTCCACGCCGATCTGGCCTGCAGCGTGCAGCGCGTCGTCGAAGACGTGCTGCTCGACCTGGTGGCCTGGCTGCGCGGCCGCACCGACGGCGACGCGCTGTGCCTGGCCGGCGGGGTGGCGCTGAATTGCGTTGCCAACACTCGCATCTACGCGGGGTCTGGCTTCCAGCGCGTCTGGGTTCAGCCGGCCGCCGGCGATTCCGGGACGGCGCTGGGAGCCGCGCTCAGCCTGGCCGCCGCGTTCGGCGAGCCGATCGCCCCGATGCCGACGGCGCAGCTGGGCCGGGGGTGGTCCGACGAGCAGATCCGGGCGACGCTCGACGACGCGGCCGTCGCCTACCAGCGCCCCATCGATCTGGCCGCGGCGATCGGCGACGCGCTGGCCGACAATCGATTGGTCGGATGGTTCCAGGGGCGCGCCGAATTCGGGCCGCGGGCCCTCGGCGGCCGCTCGCTGCTGGCCGATCCGCGGCAGGCCGCCAACCTGGAGCGCCTCAACGCGGTCAAGGGTCGCGAGCAATTCCGTCCGGTCGCCCCGATGGTGCTCGCCGAGCGGGCCGGCGAAATCTTTTCTCGCGGGCCGCTTCCCAGCCCTTACATGCTGTTCGTGCACGACGTCGCCGCCGACTGGCGAGACCGCATCCCCGCGGTCACCCACGTCGACGGCACCGCGCGTATCCAAACCGTCGATGCGGACGCGAACCCGCGCCTGCACGCGACGATCAGCCGCTTCGCCGAGCGCACCGGGGTTCCGGTGGTGGTCAACACCAGCTTCAACACCGCCGGGCGCCCGATGGTCGACACCCCGCGCGACGCGCTCGAGGTCTTCGGCAGTTCCCCGATCGACGTGCTGGCCATCGGCCCCTACCTGGTCTGGCGGCAGCGATGACGACAGCGGAGCCCGACCACGCCATCGACTACGCCATCGTGGTGCCGACGGTGGGCCGAGAATCCTTGCACCGCTTGCTGGTTGCGCTTGCGCGCGGAACCGGTCCGGCACCCGCGGAGGTGGTGCTGGTCGACGACCGGCCCGGCCCGACCACCGACCTTCGGATCACCGCCGGCCTGCCGGTGCGGGTGTTGCGCAGCGGCGGGCGCGGGCCGGCGGCCGCCCGCAACACCGGGTGGCGCGCCACCGGCGCACGCTGGGTGTGCTTCCTCGACGACGACGTGCTGCCCGACGCGCGGTGGACCTCGGCGGTGGCCGCCGACCTGCGGGCCGCCGAGGCGGCCGGCGCGGCGGGCTCTCAGGCGGTGATCGAGGTGCCGACACCGGCCTCGCGGCCGCCCACCGACGACGAGCGCCGCACCCTCCGGCTGGCCGAGGCGCGGTGGATCACCGCCGACATGGCGTTCCGCCGCGACATGCTGGTCGCGGTGGGTGGATTCGACGAGCGGTTCCCGCGCGCCTACCGCGAGGATTCCGACCTGGCGCTGCGGATCACCGAGGCCGGCGCACGGATCGTGCGCGGCGAGCGTCGCTGCACCCATCCCGTCGCCCGGAGCACCTGGCGGTCGAGCGTGCGCGCGCAGGTCGGCAACCGCGACAACGCCCTGATGCGCCGCAAGCACGGAAGGTCCTGGCGCGCCAAGATCGGCGAGGGGCCGGGCCGGATGCCGGCGCACCTCGCCACTACCGCGGCCGGCGGCGTCGCGGTCGCCGCCGCCCTCGCGCGCCGCGGCCCACTCGCCGGCGCGGCGGCGGCGTCGTGGCTGGCGCTCACGACCGAATTCACGGCGCGGCGGTGGCGCGTCGGGCCACGGTCTTTCGTTGAGGCGCTTCGGCTTTCGGCTACCAGCGCCGCGATCCCCCCGGCCGCCGTCGCGCACCGGCTGGCCGGCGAATGGAAGTTTCGCCGGGCCCGGCGCGACCCTCCGCTGGCCGTGCTGCTCGACCGCGACGACACCCTGATCGTCGACGAGCCCTATCTCAACGACCCGGCGGGCGTGCTGCCCACCCATGGCGCCGACCGGGCCCTGGCCCGCCTGCGCCGGCGGGGCCTGCTGCTGGCGGTCGTGACCAACCAGTCCGGCGTGGCGCGCGGCCTGATCAGCCCGGAGCAGCTCAGCGCCGTCAACGCCCGGGTCGACGAGGTCCTCGGCCCGTTCGACGCCTGGCAGGTGTGCGTGCACGGGGAGGGCGACGGGTGCCGGTGCCGCAAACCCGAGCCGGGGATGGTCCTGGCGGCGGCCGAAGCGCTGGGAGTGCCGCCCGAGCGGTGCGTGCTGATCGGCGATACCGGGGGCGACGTCCAGGCCGCGCTGGCGGCCGACGCGGCGGCCGTGCTGGTGCCCACCGCGCGCACGCTACCCGCCGAAATCCAGCACGCCCAAGCCCACGCCCGGGTCGCCGAAACCCTCTGCCACGCTGCGTCTTTGGTGTTGCGGGAGTGCCGGTGAACACCCCGCCGGACACCGCTTCGAACACCGCACTGGTGGCCCGCCTGGACAGTGCCGGCGACGTGCTGATCACCGGCCCGGCGATCCGCGCGGTGGCCAACTCCCACGACCGGGTGGTGATGCTGGTCGGCCCGCGCGGCCGCGACGCCGCCGAGCTGCTCGTCGGGGTCGACGAGATCGTCGAATGGCAGGCGCCGTGGGTGGATTTCGACTCCCCCGAGTTGACCGGCGACCATGTCGGGGCGCTGATCAAGCAGCTGCGCGACATCGCGCCCCGCCGGGTCTACATCTTCACGTCGTTTCACCAGTCGCCGCTGCCGCTGGCGCTGTTGTGCCGGATGGCGTCGGTGCCCTGGGTGGGCGCGATATGCACCGACTATCCCGGCACCCTGCTGGATCTGCGGCACCACGCGCCCGCGGGCATCCCCGAGCCGCGACGGGCGCTGTCGCTCGCCGAGGCGGCCGGCTGCCGGTTGCCGGCCGGCGACGACGGCGCGCTGCGGATCCGCGCCTGCGATCCGCCGCGGCGGATCCCGGCCGGACCGTTCGTGGTCTTCCATCCGGGGGCCGCGGTGCCGGCGCGGCGGCCGAGCCAGGCGCGCAGCGCGGCCATGGTGGCGGCGCTCGCCGGCGCCGGCTACCGCGTCGTCGTCACCGGCGGCCCGGACGAGGCGGAACTCACCGCCGCCGTCGCCGGCGATGTCGCGATCGACCTCGGCGGCCGGACCACCCTCGCCGAACTCGCGGCCGTATTCGCCGCCGCGGACGTCGTCGTCGTCCCGAACACCGGGCCCGCGCACCTGGCCGCGGCCGTCGGGGCGCCGGTGGTGTCGCTGTTCGCACCCGTGGTGCCGGCCGCGCAATGGCGCCCCTTCGGCCGCCGGGTGCGGGTGCTGGGCGACCAGTTCGCGCCGTGCCGGGCCAGCCGCGCCCGGGTCTGTCCGGTGCCGGGCCACCCGTGCCTGGACCACATCAGCGACGCCGAACTGCTCGACGCGGTATTGCAGGAGGGAGGTAGGCGATGATCGAGGTGCACTTCGATGCGCTGCGCGAGGCGGTGGGCCGCACCTGCTCCGAGGCGGACCGGCTGCGCAGCTGGGGCCGGCAGCTGGCGTGGGTGCTGACGAACGGGGGCCGACTGCTCGCCTGCGGCAACGGCGGCAGCGCGGCGGAGGCGCAGCACCTCACCGCCGAAATCGTCGGACGCTTTCGTGCGGAGCGAATACCGCTGTCCGCCATTGCATTACACGCCGACACGTCGGCGCTGACCGCGATAACCAACGACTACGGCACCGAAGAGATGTTCGCGCGCGGCGTACGGGCGCACGGCCGGCCCGGCGACGTGCTGGTGTCCCTGTCCACCAGCGGCACCAGCCCCAACGTGCTGGCCGCAACGAAGGCGGCGCAGGGCATCGGGATGGTGACGTGGGCGCTGACCGGGCCGGAGCCCAACGTGCTGGCCGCGATGTGCGACGAGGCGATCTGCGTCGACGCCCCGACCACGGCCACCGTGCAGGAGATCCACTTGATGCTGATTCACGGATTGTGCATGGCCCTTGACGATGTGCTGCTGCCGGAGGCGCCGTCATGACGGCCAAACCGCTTGTCATCATTGGTGACTCGATACTCGACATCGACGTCCTGGGCTCGGCGACCCGGCTGAGCCCCGAGGCCCCGGTGCCGGTGGTCGACGCCGAACGGCTCGTGCAACGGCCGGGCGGCGCCGGGCTGGCGGCCCTGCTCGCCGCCAGAACCGAGACCGGCGTGGCGTTGATCACCGGCATCGCTCCCGACGACGCCGGTCGGCAGTTGCGCGGGCTGCTCACGGCCGCGGGCGTCAACGTGCTTGCGCTGCCGATGACCGGGACGACCGTGACCAAGACGAGGATCCGGGCGCGGGGTCAGTCGATGCTTCGGCTCGATCGGGGCGACGCCGCCCCCTTGAACCGACCGCTCCCGGTCGGGGTGAGCGAGGCTCTCGCGGGAGCCCGCGCGATCTGCGTCGCCGACTACGGCGCGGGCGTGACGGCCCTGCCCGCCGTCCGCGAGGCGTTGTCCGGCGTGGCATCCCGTGTCCCCGTGGTCTGGGATCCGCATCCGCGGGGCGCGCCGCCGGTGCCGGGGTGCGCCCTGGTAACCCCGAATGACGAAGAGGCACGCCAGTTTTGCGGCGACCGCGGCGGCGACGCGGGAGAAGTGCTGCTGGACAAGTGGGCCGCCGGCGCGGTGTGCATCACCCGCGGCGCCCAGGGCGCGCGCGTGCACGGGCGCCGGCTGCAGGCCCACCACGTCGGCGTGCCGGAGAAGGCCTCCCAGGCAGCCAGGGGCGCGGCCGACGTCTGCGGGGCCGGGGACCGGTTTGCCGTCGCGGCGGCGGTCGCCCTGGGCGCGGGGGCCGACCCGGTCGCCGCCGTCGAAGCGGCGGTCGCCGACGCCGCCCGCTTCGTCGCCGCCGGCGGTGCGGCGGCGGTCTCGACCCCGGTCTCCCGCACCGGCGTCGACATGTTCTGCGGCCCAGTGCAACTCGAGGACACCGCCGCGGTCGACGCGATCGCCCTGGCCGAACGGCTGCGCCGCGACGGACGGACCGTGGTGGCCACCGGCGGGTGCTTCGACCTGTTGCACACCGGGCACGTCCGGCTGCTTCGGCAGGCCCGCGAGCTCGGCGACGCGCTGATCGTCCTCATCAATTCCGACGCGTCGGTGCGCGCGCTCAAGGGTGCCGGCCGGCCGGTGATGCGCGACGTCGACCGGGCGCGCGTCCTGGCCGCGCTTGCGTGCGTCGACGCCGTCGCGATATTCGACGGGCCGACCCCCGAGCGGCTGCTGGACACCCTGCGTCCCAGCATCTGGGTTAAGGGCGGCGACTACGTGGCCGCCGAGCTTCCCGAAGCCGAAACGGTGCAACGTCACGGCGGCACCGTGACCATCCTGCCCACCGTGGCCGGCTACTCCTCCTCCCGTTTGATCGCCGCGGCGACGCTAATCGAAAGGCCGCTTAGTGAAAGGCCGCTTAGTGAAAGGCATTGACACGACGGCAGAATCGCTCGAAGGCGTACTGATCTCCGGCGGATCCTCCGGCCTCGGCGCGGCCACCGTGGCGGCGGTGGCCCGGCGCGGTGGTGTGCCGCTGGTCCTCGACAAGAACCCGCCGGCCACAGGAATCTCAGATGTGCCCTACGCCGCCTGCGATCTGGCCGACACCAGTGCCGTCGCTGCCGCCGTGGAGTCGCTGGCCGAACGAGTGGGCGGCCGGATCACCGGTGTCTTCACCGCGGCGGGCATCGACTCCTGCGGCACGCTCGAACAGGTGCCCGCCAAGGAATGGGAGCAGGTCGTCGCCGTCAACCTGATCGGCACCGCCGCCGTCATCCGCGCCGCGCTGCCGTATCTGAAGGCCACCGGCGGGCGCATCGTCACCTGCGCCTCCACGCTGGGCATCAAGGCGGTCGGCGACGCCACCGCCTACTGCGCGTCCAAGTTCGGGGTCGTCGGCTTCACGCGCGCTCTCGCGGCCGAACTCGCCGGCGAGGTCGGTGTGACGCTGCTCGTCCCCGGCGGCATGCACACCCCGTTCTTCGACGGGCGGCCCGACCAGTACAAGCCGCCGGCCGACGCCAAGCTCAACCGGCCCGAAGACGTCGCGGAGACGGTGCTTTTCGCGCTCTCCCAGCCCGCCGGATGCGAGGTGCGCGAGATGGTGGTCTGTGCCTCCACGGAGTCGTCGTGGCCTTAGGCCGCGACGCGGGCGCGCAGACCCGAACCTCCATGGATTCCGACACCATCGTGGTGCTGCGCGCCCTCGGGCTCGGCGACCTACTGACGGCGGTGCCCGCGCTGCGGGGGCTGCGTCGGCACTACCCCGATGCCCGGGTGATGCTCGCCGCACCCACCCGCTACCGCGAGCTCGCGCTGCTCACCGGCGCGATCGACGACCTGGTGCCCACCGCCTGCCTGGGCGACCTACACCCGCTGGAGCGGCCGCCCGAGCTGGCGATCAACCTGCACGGCTGCGGCCCGCAAAGCATCGATCACCTGCTCACCTGGCGGCCCCGGAACGTGCTCACGCACGGCCATCTGCGCCATCCCGCCCTGGGCGGCCCGCCGTGGCGCGCCGAGGTCCACGAGGTGCATCGCTGGTGCGCGCTCCTGGAGTGGGCCGGAATCCGTTGCGAGTCGGGCGATGTGACCCTGTCGCGGCCCCCGGTGGATCCCGACCGGATCGGCGCGGTGGTAATCCATCCGGGGGCCTCCGCGCGGGCGCGGCAATGGCCACCGGAGCGGTTCGCCGCGGTCGCGGCCGCGCTGCGCGACGAGGGACGCGAAATCGTGGTCACCGGATCGGCGAGCGAATTCGGCCTCGCCCACGAAGTCGCCCGGGCGGCTCGCCTGCCGCGGACCTCGGTGGTAGCCGGGCTGCTGGACCTGACCGCGTTGACCGCGCTGATATGCGACAGCCGCATGGTGATCTGCGGCGACACCGGCGTCGCCCATCTGGCCGCCGCGACCGGCACGGCGTCGGTGGTGCTGTTCGGTCCTACCGCGCCCGGCCGCTGGGGGCCGCGCGGCCCCGCCCGCCATCTCGCGCTGTGGGCCGGCGGCGTCGGCGATCCGCACGCCGACGCGTCGCACGAAGGGCTGCTCATGATCACAGTGGACAGGGTGCTGGCGGCCGCCCGCCAAATCCTAAGGGAGACGCTGTGAACAAACTCCCAGCGAGCACCCAGGAATAAGGGCTGCCAATTCGGGTATGCGCTGATTTGTGCGCCGGAGCACGCCCGAAGGTGCTGCTCGGAAAGCCGCCCGGAAAGTCGAACCCATGGCGATCCGGTTTCGTTCGGCGCGGCGAACAAGCCGACGCGGGCAAAGATTCTCGCGCGCCCAACGACACCCCAACGTCTGTCGAGGAGGGCATTGAATGTCTAAGCAAGAGGTTTCGGACTATTTACTGGAGCGGCTGCGGACGTGGGGTGTCGAGCACGTGTTCGGCTATCCCGGCGACGGCATCAACGGGATCCTCGCCGCGTTCGGACGCGCCGACAATCGGCCAATGTTCATCCAGTCGCGGCACGAGGAGATGAGCGCGTTCGAGGCGGTGGGGTACGCCAAGTTCACCGACCGCGTCGGGATATGCATGGCCACCTCGGGCCCCGGCGCCATCCATCTGCTCAACGGCCTCTACGACGCCAAGCTCGACCACGTTCCGGTGGTGGCCATCGTCGGTCAGACCAACCGCAGCGCGATTGGCGGGTCCTATCAGCAGGAGGTCGACCTGCTCAGCCTGTTCAAGGACGTGGCCAGCGACTACGTCCAAATGGTCACCGTCCCAGAGCAATTGCCCAACGTGCTGGACCGCGCGATCCGGGTGGCCATGGCGCAGCGGGCGCCGACAGCGCTGATCATCCCGTCCGACGTGCAGGAGCTGCCGTACTCGCCGCCCACGCACGCCTTCAAGATGGTGCCGTCGAGCCTGGGCATCGAGTGGCCGGCCGTCTCCCCCGACGACGCGGCGATCCGCCGCGCGGCCGACGTGCTCAACGCCGGAAAACGGGTCGCCATGCTTGTCGGCAACGGCGCCCGCGGGGCGCGCGAGGAGCTGGCCGAGGTTGCCGACCTGCTCGGGGCCGGGGCGGCCAAGGCGCTGCTGGGCAAGGACGTGTTGAGCGACGAATTGCCTTGGGTCACCGGCTCGATCGGGTTGCTGGGCACGCGGCCGAGCTACGAGCTGATGCGCGACTGCGACACGCTGCTGACCGTGGGGTCCAGTTTCCCGTACACGCAGTTCTTGCCCGAGTTCGGGCAGTGCCGCGCCGTGCAGATCGATATCGACGGCCGGTTCATCGGCATGCGCTACCCCTACGAGGTCAACCTGATCTCGGACGCGAAGGCCGCGCTGCGGGCCCTGATTCCGCACCTGCGCCGCAAAGAGGACCGCAGCTGGCGCGAAACCGTCGAGGCCAACGTGTCGCGCTGGTGGGAGACCATGGACATGGAGGCGAAGGTCAGCGCCGACCCGATCAACCCGATGCGGTTGTTCTCCGAGCTGTCCCCGCAACTTCCCGACGACGCCATCGTCACCGCCGACTCCGGTTCGGCCGCCAACTGGTACGCGCGAAACCTGCGATTCCGTGGCAACATTCGCGGCTCGCTGTCGGGCACCCTGGCGACCATGGGCCCCGGCGTGCCATACGGGATCGGCGCGAAATTCGCGCACCCACAACGACCGGTCATCGTGTTCAGCGGTGACGGCGCCATGCAGATGAACGGCATGGCAGAACTCATCACGATCAAGCGGTACTGGCAGGAGTGGGGCGACCCGCGCCTGATCGTCGCGATCCTGCACAACAACGACCTGAACCAGGTCACCTGGGAGATGCGGGCGATGGCCGGTGCGCCGAAATTCGCGGAATCGCAGAACCTTCCGGACATCGACTTCGCCGGGTTCGCCGCCAGCCTGGGCCTGAATGCGATGGCCATCAAGGACGGCGACGAGCTGGCGGACGCCTGGCGCAACGCCTTGTCCGCGGACCGCCCGACCGTGCTGGACGTCTACACCGACCCCGACATGCCGCCGATCCCGCCGCACGCCACCTGGGACCAGTTCAAGGCGGCGACCGCCGCGGTGCTGTCCGACGACGAGGACCGCGTCGGCTTCGTCAAGGTGGGCCTGAAAACGAAGGCGCAGGAATTCTTGCCGCACAAGAAGAATTGAGGGACGGGCCGCCCCTAGCCCAGCCCCGAGCACGCGCTGCGCAGGTCGTCGACGAATAGCGTGTAGGCCTCGTCGTGGGAGTCGCTGCGGTCGCGCAGCACCGACGATGGGTGCACAGTCGCGACCACGATCGGCTCGGGCGTCAGGTCAACCTCGACCGCGGCGGGCAGGTGGATGACCTCGCCGCGCTGGGCGGACACCCGAAAGCTCGGTCCCAGAAGCGATTGCGCGGCCGTCGCGCCGAGGCAGACGATCACCCGCGGGCCCACCGCCTCGATCTCGGCGATGAGCCAGGGGCGGCACGCGACCACCTCGGTGCGGCTCGGTTTCTGGTGTATGCGGCGCTTGCCGCCCTTGCGGGTGAACTTGAAGTGCTTGACGGCGTTGGTCTGGTACGTCAGCGTCGGATCGATCCCGGCGTCGTCGAGGGCGCGGGCGAGCAACCGCCCCGCGGGCCCGACGAACGGCAGGCCGGCGCGGTCCTCCTGGTCCCCCGGTTGCTCTCCGACCAGCATGATGGGCGCGCCACGGTGCCCGTGGCCGAACACCGTCTGGGTGGCGTCGGCGAACAACGGGCAGCCGTGGCAGCGCTCGGCCGCGGTTTTCAGCGAATCCAGCCCGCGGTCCTGCGGCAGGTAGCGCGCGGCGCTGGTCTTAGGTGCGGCCATGATTCAGGCCATGATCAGCCCTTGCCCATGATGGCGTCACGGGCCCGGTCCATCATCGCCGCGAAGGGGCCCGCGGTCAGGTTGGCCGCCTGGGACTCGACGCCGGCGTGCGGCCGGGTGGGCGCGATCGCCTCGGCGAGCTTGGCGGCGCGGCCCATCCTGGCCAACTCGTCCTCGCTCAATTCCTCGCTCAGCTTGGCGAACTCGTCTTTCTCCTCGTGCTCGGCGTGATCGATCACGGCGTCACGCAGTTCCGTCAGGTGACGGGTGAATTCCTCGCTGTCGACGTCGAGCTTCTCGAGCTTCTGCAAGACCGTCTTGGCCTCGTGCTCCTCCTCCAGGCGCTTCTCCACCACCGCGGCGCCATCGGCGATCTTTCGCTTGGCGCGCGGGTGAACGATCTCCTCCTCCGCGGTCTCGTGCACCGCGAGCAGTCGCCGGAGCCCGACGAAGGCCTTCTCCCGCTCTTTCCCCGAGGCCGACAACGTTTCGGCGAACATCGACTTGATCAGCTCGTGCTGACCGACCAGAAAGTCGACGACGTCGGAGCGCGACTTGATGGCGTGCTCTGCCATGATGTCCCTCCCATTCTCACTTTTAAGCGCGCGGGCTGTTGCGCGCTCCCTAGCGGCTACCCGAGGCACGCGGGCAACAAACGGCGTGTGAATGGCTCACGTTCGGGTACTTCTTGGTCCAGACCGTGACGCAGGGGAGAAACCGATGGGCGCAACGCGAAATCCCGCAAGAGCGGTCGACATCGGCAACGACGTCGCATTGATCACCGGGCAAATCAGAGCGCTCAAGGACCTCGCGAAGCAGGACGACGAAGCGCCGATCGGCGAAGAGCAGCGCTACGACTTCAGCATCAGGTGGGGGACGGTGCTGACCGGCCGCCTACGACGGCTGGTGCACTACAGCTCGCTGGGCAGGCTCGACGATGCGGGTGAGCGCACGCTTGACGCGTTGCGCAACGAGCTGCGCGCACTGTCACATCTGATTGATCGATTCCGGCTCGCGCAACCGAACTTCACAGAGACCCCGCCCGTGACGGCGAAGCGCCTCCCTCCCCGGATCCTTCACTGAGAAAGTCCTTAGCGGACAAGCCGATTGCGCCCCGCGCCGACACATGCAGTGCCAGGAAGGCGCCGGCGAACGCGAACGATGCCGGCGCGAAATCCCACCGCCCGGCGACGTACCCGCCGAGGCTGAGGACTCGAAACACCCGGCTGCGGTGCCAGCTTTCTGGCCACGTCTCGACGAGAAAACCCACGTTGCGCACGTACCCGGGCGCCGGTTTCTCAAACACGGACTCATAAGAATTGCCGCTTCGACGGCGCGGGGCCGGTCGGCTACATTCGGGTCAGGATGCCGGGCTAAGGAGGCCACTGGCGTGAATCCTCAGGATCGGTACGGATACGGCCCGCTGAGTTACGACCCGCTCGGTCGCATGCCCCCCGCCGCCCCGCCGGTGCAACCGCCGGTCTTGCCACCGCCACCCCCGGAGCCGTACCGCCCGCCGGTCAACGCGATCGCCACCCAGTCGCTGGTGTTCGCCTTCGCGTCCCCGCCCGTCGGCGCGGTGCTGGGACACCTGGCGCTGGCCCAGATCCGCCGCACGGGCGAGCTCGGCCGAAACCGCGCGCTGGCCGCGCTGGCGCTGTCCTACGCGATCATCGGCCTCGCGGTCCTCGGCCTGGTCGCCTGGGCCACACTGGCCGCGCTGCCGTCCACCCCGAACCGCCCGGCGACACCGGCCGCCACCGCCGCGGCGCCCGCGGGCCCGACCGTCGCGCCGGACGCCATCGCCACGGTCCTGCCCAGCCTCGGCGACCTGGAGACCATCACCGACGACCAGAACCTCGAGACGGGCCAGACGTGGGACCATCCCAGCAGGTCCGATCGGGAGGGAACCATCGACCGTCCGGAGTGCTGGGGAAGCATCGCCCCCGGGACCCCGGACGCCTACAACGTCGACGCCATCTTCGGCTACCGCGCAGCGGAATTCTCCGACACCCGCACCCTGCTCAAGTCGGTCCAGGTCATCGAGGCCGTCGCGGCGTTTCGCGATGCGCCGGCCGCGCAATCGCAGCTGGCGAAGCTTTTAGACGGATGGCGCCGGTGCGGCGGCACGACGGTGAGCGTGACGATCCCCGAAGCGGGGGCCATTCCGTTCGCCCTGGGCGAGCCCACCGACGCCGGCAACGGCATCACCGCGTTGGACCTGACGCCCAAGGGCCTGCAGGTGCGCTCCGCCCGCGCCGTCGCGGCCAAGGCCAACGTCGTGGTCGACCTGTACGTGTCGTACAGCGGCACCACCGACGGCGCTCGCGCGCGGCAATCGGCCGTGAGCATCGCCACCACCGCGCTGAACAAGATCCCGGGGTAGCGGCGCCGCCGAGTGTGGGGCCTACGGACGAATTGGAAGCGGATCCCGTACCCAGGGCCCACACTCGGTGCCGCAGTAGGGTGGGCGGCATGAAATATCTCGACGTCGACGGGGTCGGACGGGTCAGCCGAATCGGCCTGGGCACGTGGCAGTTCGGGTCGCGCGAGTGGGGCTACGGGGAGGGCTACGCCTCCGGGGCCGCGCGCGACATCGTGCAGCGCGCCCGCGCCCTGGGCGTGACGCTGTTCGACACCGCCGAGGTGTACGGGCTGGGCAAGAGCGAGCGGATCCTGGGCGAGGCGCTCGGCGACAAGCGCGCCGAGGTCGCGGTGGCCAGCAAGATCATGCCCGTGGCCCCCTTCCCCGTCGTCATCAAGCAGCGCGAGCAGGCGAGCGCGCGGCGGCTGGGGCTCGAGCGCATCCCGCTCTACCAGATCCACCAGCCCAACCCGGTGGTCCCCGACTCGGTGATCATGCCCGGCATGCGCGACCTGCTCGACGAGGGCAAGATCGGCGCGGCCGGCGTCTCCAACTACTCGCTGGAGCGGTGGCGAAAGGCCGACGCCGCGCTCGGGCGGCCGGTGATCAGCAACCAGGTCCACTTCTCGCTCGCCCACTCCGGCGCGCTGGAGGATCTGGTGCCCTTCGCCGAACGCGAGAACCGCATCGTGATCGCCTGGAGCCCGCTCGAGCAGGGCCTGCTGGGCGGCAAATACGGCGTGGACAACCGTCCCGGCGGCATTCGAGCGGTGAACCGGTACTTCGGCACCGAGAACCTGCGTCGCATCGAGCCGCTGCTGCAGACGTTGCGCGACGTCGCGGCTCAGGTCGGCGCCAAGCCGGCGCAGGTGGCGCTGGCCTGGCTGATCAGCCTGCCGGGTGTCGTGGCCATCCCCGGCGCCTCCAGCCTCGAGCAGCTCGAGTTCAACGTCGCCGCCGCCGACATCGAGCTGCCGGCGGATTCCCGCGACGCCCTCACCGACGCGGCCCGCGCGTTCCGGCCGGTGTCAAACGGGCGATTCCTTCTCGACAAGGCCCGCGAGAAGTTGGGCGTCTAAGACTGCGCCGTGTCCGCGAACGCCGGCGGGCTGGCCGGGGCGCCGCGCGCGACCACCAGCGGCATCGACGTCGTCGCGTTGGTGCGCAGGATCGTGTGCACCACGTCGATGAGGTCCTCGACCGGCATCAGCTTGCCGGGCATGCAGCCGCGGGAGGCCCACAGCGGGGCGGCCTTCATGGCGAGGTCCATGTCCCAGCCGGTGGTCATGCCCGTCGCCGCGTCGCCCTCGCCGCCCCCGCACTCGCCCACGATCAGGTTGGTGAAGCCGATGTCGGGGTGTTCGGCGCGCCAGGCCTCGACGAGCCGCTCGAGGGCCGCCTTGCTGACGCCGTACGCCCCCAGACCCGGCCAGGGCGGACCGTAGGTGCCCGCGTCGGAGGCCAGGTACACCACCTTGCCCGCCGACTCGGTCAGGTGCGGCACCGCGGCCGCGGTGACGAGCGCGGCGCCGATCACGTTGGTGTCGAAGACGCGCCGCCACGTCTCGGCATCGGTGTCGACCATGCGGACCAGCGGGCCGATGGCGGGGGTGTACACGAGGTTGTCGATCCCACCGAACGCGTCCGCGGCGGCGCCGATCGCCGACCGGCAGGACGCCTCGTCGGTGACGTCGCATTCGACGGCGATCGCGCCGGGCCCGGCCTCCTTCGCCGCGGCCTCGATGCGCTCGCGGCGACGGGCGAGCAGCGCCACCTGATCGCCGCGCTGCGCCAGGCCGACGCCGATGCAGCGCCCCAGCCCGCTCGAGGCGCCAACCACCACTGTCCTTGACATATTCGCCCTCTCCTGTAACGAGCACGCTGCAGGCACAGCGTATCGATCGAGGAGCGGCTAGGTGACGTTCGGGCGGATTTGTGTCAACCCGGTCATGCCCCGTCGGGGGCCTGCAGCACCACGGCGGTGTGGGCGTCCACCGTGAGGGTGCCTCCCCCGGGCACCTCCTCGGCGGGCGTCTCCTCATCGGGTCCGGTGAACACCACGAGCTGCCACGCCGCGCCGAATTCCTTTGGCGGAAGGGTGAATTCGATTGGCTCGTGGTGGGCGTTGAAGCACAACAGGAACGAGTCGTCGAACACCCGCTGCCCCCGCGCGTCCCGGTCGGGGATGCCGTGGCCGTTGAGGAACACCGCGACGGACTTGGCGAATCCCGCGCCCCAGTCCTCGTCGGTCATCTCGGTGCCTTCGGGCGTGAACCAGGCGATGTCCGGCAGCCCGTCCTGGCCGCGGCGGCCGAGCGGCTTGCCGGAAAAGAACCGGCGCCGGCGGAACACCGGGTGGTGGGCGCGCAGCGCCGACACGACGCGGGTGAACTCCAGCAGGCCGTTGTCGGCTTTTGCCCAGTTGATCCAGGTGAGCTCGTTGTCCTGGCAGTAGCCGTTGTTGTTGCCGTTCTGGGTGCGGCCGAGTTCGTCGCCGTGGCAGATCATCGGCACACCCTGGGAGAGCAGCAGCGTGGTGAGGAAGTTGCGCTGCTGGCGGGCGCGCAGCGCGTTGACCTCCGGGTCGTCGGTCGGCCCCTCCACCCCGCAGTTCCACGACCGGTTGTGGCTCTCCCCGTCGTTGTTGTCCTCGCCGTTGGCCTCGTTGTGTTTCTCGTTGTAGGACACCAGGTCACGCAGCGTGAACCCGTCGTGCGCAACGACGAAGTTGATCGACGCCACCGGCCGGCGCGCGGTGTGCTCGTAGAGGTCGGCCGACCCGGTCAGGCGGTAGGCGAACTCATCGAGCGTGGCGGGCTCGCCGCGCCAGAAGTCCCGGACGGTGTCGCGGTACTTGCCGTTCCATTCGGTCCACTGCGGGGGGAAGTTGCCCACCTGGTAGCCACCGGGGCCGACGTCCCACGGTTCGGCGATGAGCTTGACCTGGCTGATCGTCGGATCCTGTTGCACCAGTTCGAAAAACGTCGCCAGCCGGTCGACGTCGTAGAACTCGCGGGCCAGCGTGGCGGCCAGGTCGAAGCGGAAGCCGTCGACGTGCATCTCGAGCACCCAGTAGCGCAGCGAGTCCATGATCAGCTGCAGCGCGTGCGGATGCCCGGCGTTGAGGCTGTTGCCCGTGCCGGTGTAGTCCATGTAGTAGCGCTTGTCGTCGTCGACCAGCCGGTAGTAGGCGGCGTTGTCGATTCCCCGCATCGACAACGTGGGGCCCAGGTGGTTGCCCTCCGCCGTGTGGTTGTAGACGACGTCGAGGATGACCTCGATGCCGGCCTCGTGCAAGGCCCGCACCATCGCCTTGAACTCCTGCACCTGTCCGCCCGGGGAGGTCGCGCTGGAGTACTTGAAGTCGGGGGCGAAGAACCCGATCGTGTTGTAGCCCCAGTAATTTGACAAGCCCTTGTCGACCAGGGTCGAGTCGTTGGCGAAGTGATGCACCGGCATCAGCTCGATGGCGGTGACGCCGAGGCTCTTGAGGTGCTCGATGATCACCGGGTGCGCCACGGCCGAGTAGGTGCCGCGCAGCTGTTCGGGGATGTCGGGGTGGGTCTGCGTCAGGCCCTTGACGTGCGCCTCGTAGATGACGGTGTCGGCGTACTGGTGGTCCGGCGGCCGGTCGTTGCCCCAGTCGAAGTAGGGGCTGATCACCACCGACTTGGGCATGCTGGGCGCGGAGTCCTCGTCGTTGCGGCTGTCGGGGTCGCCGAAGTTGTAGCTGAACAGCGACTGGTTCCACTCGAAGGTGCCGTCGATGGCCTTCGAATACGGGTCCACCAGCAGCTTGTTCGCGTTGCACCGCAGGCCGTTCTCCGGCTCGTACGGGCCGTGCACCCGGTAGCCGTAACGCTGTCCGGGTTCGATGCCGGGGATGTAGGCGTGCCAGACGAACCCGTCGACCTCGGGCAGCGCGACCCGGCTCTCCGTCCCGGCGGCGTCGAACAGGCACAGCTCCACCCGCTCGGCCACCTCGCTGAACACCGCGAAGTTGGTGCCCGCGCCGTCGTACGTCGCGCCGAGCGGATAGGCCCGACCCGGCCACACCTCACCGGTGGGGGTGGGCGCGAGGTTTTCTGCGGATGTCATGGCGCTTTCCATACCCTACCCGGGCCTACTCCAAACGGTGGTCCGGAAAGGCTTGCAGCAGAGCGGTTTTCAGGGTCTTAACATGACCTTTACCGCCCCGTCCCGCTTCTTCTGGAAGATCTCATACCCGTGCGGCGCCTGGTCGAGGGGCAGCACGTGAGTGGCGAAGGTGTCCACTCCCAGGGGATCGTCGTCGGTCAGCAGGGGCATGATGTCGTCGACCCACCTCTTCACGTTGGCCTGCCCCATGCGCAGGGTGACCTGCTTGTCGAACAGGGTGAGCATCGGCAGTGGGTCGGCCATTCCCCCGTAGACGCCGATCAGCGAGATGGTTCCCCCGCGCCGCACGATGTCGATGGCGGAGTACAGGGCGTGGAGCCGGTCCACGCCGGCGGTCTGCATGACCCGCTTCCCGATGAAATCCGGCAACATCCCGCTGGCCTGCTGGGCCAGCCGGGCGGCCGGAGATCCGTGCGACTCCATGCCCACCGCGTCGATGACGGAGTCGGCGCCGCGGCCGTCGGTCAGGTCGCGGATCGCGTCGCCGAGAGACGAATCGAGCCGGCTCAGATCGATGGTGTGGATGCCGCGCCCGGCGGCGCGGGCCAGGCGTTCGGGCACCAGGTCGACGGCGATGACCCGGTACCCGAGATGGTCGGCGATGCGCGCGGCCATGTCCCCGATGGGCCCCAGGCCGAGCACCGCCACCGAGCCCCCGTCCGGGATGTCGGCGTAGGCCACCGCCTGCCAGGCGGTCGGCAACACGTCGGACAGGTACACGAAACGCGAATCCGGCGGCCCCTCAGGGACTTTGATGTGCGTGAACTGGGCTTGCGGCACGCGCAGCAGTTCGGCTTGCCCACCGGGAATCTCGCCGTAGAGCTCCGAGTAGCCGAACAGCGCCGCGCCCATCCCCTGGTCGCGCACCTGGGTGGTCTCGCACTGGGTGTAGAGCTGCATGTCGCACATGTGGCAACGGCCGCAGGAGATCTGGAACGGGACGACGACCCGGTCGCCGACCCGCAGATCGCCTGTCTGGCCGCCGACCTCGCGGACGATCCCCATCGGCTCGTGCCCGAGGATGTCGCCAGGGTTCATGAAGGCCCCGAGAATTTCGTAGAGGTGCAGGTCCGAACCGCAGATGTTGGTGGAGGTGACTTCGACGATGGCGTCGGTCGGCTGCTCGATCTTGGGATCGGGCACCGACTCCACGCGAACGTCGCGCTTGCCCTGCCAGGTGACGGCTTTCATGTGGATGGCACATACCCGTGTCGCGCCGGCCGAAACGCCGGCGCGCGGCTACCCGCGCCGGCCGCGATGCCGTGGCTTGAGCGGGTGTTCGCTGTCGATCAGCCCTTTGGCGATGTCGATCAGCTTGGTGTTGGACTGCTGGGACAGCCGGGCGAGGAGTTCGAACGCCTCGACGGCGTCGAGGTTGAAGCGCTCCATGATGACGCCCTTGGCCTGACCGATCGTGTCGCGTGACGCCAACGCGCTGCGGAACTGGTCCTGTCGGCGCATCATCGACCAGGCCAGGGCCACGTGGGTGGCGAAAATGCCGCCGATTTCCAAGGATTCGTCGCCGAACGCGTGCGGGTGGTCGGCGTAGAAGTTGAGCGCGGCCATGCTCTTCTCGTCGTCGAACAACTCGTACGACGCGATCGAGCGGATCGGGGTGGCCTCGAGCGCGTCGCGCTGATACTGCGGCCAGCGCTGGTCGACGTTCAGGTCGTCGACGTATGTCATGTGGTGGCGCCACGCGGCCGACAGGCACGGACCCTCCCCGCGCCGGTTCTGGATCGTGTCCAGGACCGCCGCGTAGCGGTGGGTGGCGACCACGCTGGTGACCGCGTTGCCCCGCTCCGCAAGGGTGATCCCGGCGTACTGGCAGCCCGGCATGTGCCGAACGCCATTCTCGACGAGTTCGCGCAGGCCGGCCGCCGTTTCCGTACCCTGGCGGTCCAGGTTGGCCATCAGTTCGGTCAACTCGCCGACAACCGAGTTCTTGTCGGTCCGCATGGCATCGCCCCCTTGAGGGTTTCCGGCCGGGCGTCGGCGGTCGCGCATCCAACGATTGGACGCATAAAACGAAGCGTACGGGCCAAACAACGAAGTGCAAACAGCTCAACGGGACGGCCCGGACGGCGCCCGCGCGCCCGGTCGTCGGGCGGCCAGGTAACAACGTTGGTGGTCAACGACTTTCGCGTCGGAGTGCGTTCTTCTTCGGCCCGGTGTCCTTGGCCGCGTTCCGCAACGTGCGGTTGCTGGAGCGCAGATCGGTGTTGACCGCCGAGAGCTCGGCGTTGTGGTCTTCCAGGCTCAGGATGCGGGCGATGCCGGCGAGGTTGACGCCGGCCTCGATCAGGGCGCTGATGCGCTGCAGCCGGGCCAGGTCGTCGGCGCTGTAGCGCCGCGTTCCCCCGTCGCTGCGGGCAGGACTCACGAGTCCGTGCCGTTCGTAGAGCCGCAGCGACTGCACCGGGATGCCGGAAAGCTCGGCGGCCACGGAGATTCCGTACACGCCGCGATCCGACGGCGGCGCGCCCACGTCCCCAATGCTGTCGGTCATCGGCCGTCCCCTCCGCGATCTCAGTCAGAAAACCTGTTTACCACACTTGCGTTCTTCTGTCGATAGTGATATATGAAATCTATGTCTTCTGACATAGAAAGACACGGGAATTGACCACTTCAGAGCCGCAGATTGGAGTGAAAGGTGACCGCCATGCTGATGCGTACCGACCCCTTCCGTGACCTCGACCGATTCGCCCAGCAAGTGCTCGGCACGGCCGCCCGGCCGGCGGTGATGCCGATGGACGCGTGGCGCGAGGGAGAACAGTTCGTCGTCGAGTTCGACCTGCCGGGCATCAACGCCGACACGCTCGACATCGACATCGAGCGCAACGTCGTGACCGTGCGCGCCGAGCGCCCGGGCGTCGACCCCAACCGCGAGATGCTGGCCACCGAACGGCCGCGCGGGGTGTTCAGCCGCCAGCTCGTGCTCGGCGAAAACCTGGACACCGATAGGATCGACGCGTCCTACTCCGAGGGCGTTCTGCGCCTGCGCATCCCGGTGGCCGAGAAGGCCAAGCCGCGCAAGATTTCCGTCAGTCACGGCAACGGCCACAAGGCCATCAACGAGGAAGCCAACAAGCGCGAGGTGATCGACGCCTGACGACCGGCGGTGGGGCGGCGGTTCTCGCCGCCCCACCATTCGCCCAGGGAGGCGCCAACGGAGGCGAGGCCATGGAATGGCATCTAAACGGCGAGACGCCCAACATCGAAGAGGCACTGGCCGGGGGCGTCCCGCAGCGGGTGGGCTGGTTCCGGTTCTACTTCGCCGACCAGCGCTGGGAGTGGTCGGACCAGGTGCAGCGGATGCACGGCTACGAACCCGGCAGCGTCACCCCGACCACCGACCTGGTGCTCGCGCACAAGCACCCTGACGACCGCGGGCAGGTCGCGGCGACCATCGACCAGATCCTCAACACCCACGAGGCCTTCAGCACCCGCCACCGCATCATCGACACCGCCGGCAACGTGCGCCACATCATCGTCGTCGGTGATCAGCTCGTCGACGATCAGGGCGAGGTGATCGGGACACACGGGTTCTACGTCGACGCCTCCCCCGAAAGCGCCCAGGAGGATCTGGTCACCGCGCGGCTGGCGGAGATCAAGGAGAATCGCGCCGGCATCGAACAAGCCAAGGGCATGCTGATGCTGGTCTACCGAATCACCGACGACGCCGCGTTCAACCTACTCAAGTGGCTGTCCCAGGAGGCAAACGTCAAACTGCGGCTGTTGGCCGAGCAGATCATCGAAGACTTCCTCGGCGCCGGCGTGCCGCTCAACTCGCAGGAATTCGACCATATTCTGCTGACCGCGCATCAGCGCGTCCGCCTCGAGAACAGCCGACGCGTCAAGGGCTGACAGAGTCGCGGGCGGCCTGCACCAGCTGCGCGACGCCCTTTTCGATCCCGGCGGCGAGCGCCTCGATGTCGGGCGCGGTGTCGTAGTCGGCGGTGATGCCGAAGATGAAAGCGTCGGCGTAGCTGAGCATCGCGATGCCGGTGCGCACTTGCAGGGCGATTGGCGGGATGGGGATGATCTCCAGCACCCGCCGGCCCATCAGTTTCTGCTGTTTGCGTGGACCCGGAACGTTCGTCGCCAAGGCGACCACCGCCCGCTGGGGAAGCCGCGCCAACAGGCGAATCGCCCACGCGGAGAACACAAACGGGACGTTCTTGGCGGCAGCCACCAACGCGCTGCCGCCCTCGCGCTGGCCGCTGGCTTTGGCCCGGGTGAGCCGGGCGTGCACCAGCCGCAGCTGCTCGACCGGTTCGCCCTCGTCGACCGGCAGCAACGGCAGCATCGCCGAGACCTGATTGTCGGTCATGTCGAAGTGGTTGGTCGGGCGCACCGAGACCGGGACGAGCGTGCGCAACGAGTTGCGTGCGGGCTGTTCACCGCGATCGATCAGCATCTTGCGGTAGCTGTCGGTGATGGCCGCCAGCGCCACGTCGTTGAGGGTCACACCGAACGCCGCGGCCACCTCCTGCAGGTCGGCCAGGCGGACCCGGGCCACGCTGAACCGGCGCATCGCCGTGACGGGCCCGTTCAGCGACGATGCCGGCGCGGGGCTGAACACGCTGGCCGTCAGTTCGGCGGCGCCCACCGCGACCTGTTCGACGGTCGCCGCCGCGGCGAGCGCGCTTCGCCCGAGGCCGCTCACCCAGCTCAGCGGGTTGAGGCTGAACCTGGGCAGGCTCGGCGCCGGCCGCTCCGGTTCCCTGGCGGCGCGGATGTCGGTGGCGAAAGTGCCACCGCGGTCGGCCGCGTCGTCGCTGAACCTCGCCAGCATCTGCGTGGTCGCGATGCCGTCGGCGATGCAGTGGTGAACCTTGGTCAACACGGCCCAGCGGTCGTCGCTCAGGCCCTCGATGAGATAGCACTCCCACAGCGGACGCTCGCGGTCGAGCCGCCGCTCCATGACGTTGGCGATGGTCTCGAACAGTTCGGCGTCCCCGCCGGGGTGCGGTAGCGCGAGCCGGTGCAGGTGGCGCGCGATGTCGAAGTGCGGGTCGTCGACCCATTCGGGCGCGCCGAGATCCAGCGGGCGCGTCCGCAGCACCTGGGTGCAGCGCGGGATGGTCGGCGCGCGGTCGGCGAACGCGGCGACGAACTCGTCGTAGTCGGGAGCGGGCCCCTCGATGATCGACACGCCGCCGACCGCCAGGCTCACGTGCGGATCGGCGTCTTCCACTTCGAGGAACGTGGCGTCGAAGGCGCTTAACTGCTCCATCCCGCTACTTTCCGCCCTGCGCGCCCGTGGAGTCAGAGTCAGAAGTCCCCAACTTTCGGGGCCTAATGCCGGCTGTGCCGCGGCAAATGCGGCCATATCGTGAGGCCCATGAGCAGGTTCAACTACGTTCGCTTCTTCGAAGAGATCGGCATCGACGACGTGCCGCTGGTCGGCGGCAAGAACGCCTCGCTCGGCGAGATGTTCCAGAAGCTCTCCGGGCAGGGCGTCCGCGTCCCGCACGGATTCGCCACCACCTCGGCCGCCTACCGACACATGTTGGACCGCGCCGGCGCCTGGGACGCGCTGCACGCCGAGCTCGACGACCTCGACCCCGACGACGTCGCCGAGTTGGCGCGCCGGGGCAAGCGGGCCCGTGAAATCGTCTACGGCGCAGGGCTTCCGGAAGACCTGGCCGCCGAGATCGTGGCCGCCTACCGCCTGCTTCAACAGGAGTACGGCGAGGACGTCAGCCTCGCGGTGCGAAGCTCGGCGACCGCCGAGGACCTGCCGACGGCCAGCTTCGCCGGCCAGCAGGAGACGTTCCTGAACATCACCGGCGCCGAGAGCCTGCTCGACGCGTGCCGCCGCTGCTTCGCCAGCCTGTTCACCGACCGGGCCATCCACTACCGCATCGACCAGGGCTTCGACCACTTCAAGGTCTCGCTGTCGATCGGCATCATGAAGATGGTGCGCTCCGACCTCGCCTCGTCGGGCGTGATGTTCACCATCGACACCGAATCGGGCTTCAACGACGTCGTTTTCGTGACGGGCGCCTACGGTCTGGGCGAGAACGTGGTCCAGGGGGCCGTCGACCCCGACGAGTTCTACGTCCACAAGCCGACCTATCAGGCCGGCCACCGCGCCGTGCTGCGCCGCCTGGTCGGCGACAAGGCGGTGAAGATGGTCTTCGTCGAGGGCGGCACCAAGCAGACCACCCGCAACATCCCCACGCCGAAGGCCGACCGCACCCGCTTCTGCGTCACCGATGACGACGTCCTCGAGCTGGCCGGCTACGCCTGCACCATCGAGCGGCACTACGGGCGCCCGATGGACATCGAGTGGGCCAAGGACGGCCTCGACGGGCGGCTCTACATCGTCCAGGCCCGCCCCGAAACGGCGGCCTCCCAACGCAGTTCGACGATGGTGGAGACCTATGTGCTCGAGGGAAGGGGCGAGATCCTTACCGAGGGCCGCTCCGTCGGCGAGAAGGTCGCGTCGGGCACGACCAAGCTGATCGACAACCTCGAGCACCTGTCCGACTTCCAGCCCGGCCAGGTGCTGGTCGCCGACACCACCACACCGGACTGGGAGCCGGTGATGAAGATCGCCGCCGCGATCGTCACCAACCGCGGCGGGCGCACCTGCCACGCCGCGATCATCGCGCGCGAACTGGGCATCCCGGCCGTGGTCGGCGCGGGCGACGCCACCACGAGCATCCCGAACGGTGAAGTGGTCACGGTGTCCTGCGTCGAGGGCGACACCGGGCGCGTGTACCGCGGCGAGGTGGGTTTCCACGTCGATCGCACCGAAGTGGCCGGCCTGGCGCGTCCGCGGACCCAGATCATGGTCAACCTCGGCAACCCCGACCTCGCGTTCAAGACGTCGTTCTTGCCGAATGACGGTGTGGGACTTGCGCGGATGGAGTTCATCGTCAGCGAATACATCAAGGTGCACCCGCTGGCGCTGCTGCACCCCGAAAAGGTCGGCGACGCCGAGGCTTTGCGCACGATCGAACGACTCACCCGCGGCTACCCCGACGGCGGCGCATTCTTCGTGGAGCGCCTCTCCGAGGGAATCGGCACCATCGCGGCCGCGTTCTGGCCCAAGCCCGTCGTGGTCCGGATGTCGGACTTCAAGACCAACGAATACGCCAGCCTGATCGGGGGCAGCGCGTTCGAGCCGATCGAGAGCAATCCGATGATCGGGTTCCGCGGGGCCTCGCGCTACGCCCACCCGGCCTACGCCGAGGGTTTCGCGCTGGAATGTCGCGCGATGAAACGGGTGCGCGAGGACATGGGCCTGACGAACGTCATCATCATGCTCCCGTTCGTGCGCCGGGTAACCGAGGCGGACCTGGTGCTGCAGACCATGGCCGACCTCGGCCTGCAGCGCGGCCAGAACGGGCTCCAGGTGTACGCGATGTGTGAGATCCCGAACAACGTGATCCTGCTCGATCAGTTCGCCAAACGCTTCGACGGCTTCTCCATCGGTTCGAACGACCTGACCCAGCTCACCCTCGGCGTCGACCGCGACAGCGAGATCGTGGCCTTCGACTACGACGAGCGCGACGAGGGAGTCAAGGAGATGATCCGCCTGGCCGTGGAAGGCTGCCGCCGCAACGGAATCCACTCGGGGCTGTGCGGGCAGGCGCCGTCGGACTACCCGGACATGGCCGAGTTCCTGGTCCGCATCGGCATCGACTCGATCAGCCTGAACCCAGACGTGGTGGTGAAGACCACCCATCAGATCCTCGAGCTGGAGCGCCAGGCGGTGCCGCTGCAGTGACTTTTCGCCGAGATCTCCGTAAGCCGAGCGCCACGCTGGCGCGACGCTCGTGGTGATGTGATTACCGCAGCGGCGGCTGGCGATACAGCGCCGCACCGGCGGTGACGCCCGCGCCGGCGGCGACGAAAAGCACCCGGGCACCGGCCGGGAAGTTTTCGGCCGCCGGTTCGAACGCGGCGGCCAGGGCGGCCGTGTGCATGCGGTGATCGGCTGCGACGCAGACCTTTTCGCGCGGCACCCCGAGCAGCTGGCTCAGCGCCGCGCGGTACTCGGGCCGGGCCGGGGCGGCGACGATCAGCTCGACGTCGTCCAACCGCGTGGCTTGCGCGTCCAGGCACGCGCGCACGGCCGCGGCGGCCGCCGCGGCGAACCGGTCGTCCATGTCGGCGCAGTGGTTGAAGCGCAACACATTTCGCGCGTCGGCGAACCCGACCGTCGCCGAGAAAGCCTCTGCGTCCTCGGTATTGACCCAGGACACGCGGCTCAACCCGTAGTCGTCGTCGGTCCAGCGGCACAGCAGGGCCGCACCGGCGGCTGAGAACGGAAAGTGCTCGCTCATCCCGTGACCAGGGTCGGCGTCGCTGGCCACCACGAGCGCGCGGTCGATGCTGCGTGACCGCAAGAACCCGTCGACGATCTGCAGTCCGGTCAGGACCCCGCACGCCCCGTTGGCGATGTCGAACGAGAAGGTGCCGTGCGCCCCGGCGTGGGGATCCTCCGGATTGGCCCCGATGTCGTCCTGAATCAGCGCGGCCAGCGCCGGCTCCCCCAGGTTGCGATCCCGGTAGATCCCCGCATTGACAACGAGATCCAGCTCGTCGGGACCGCACCCGGCCCGGTGCAGGCAGTCCTTGGCGGCGGTCACCGCGAGGTGCAGCGCGCTGTGGCGGCCACGCAGGTGCGGGCGTGCGACGTCTACTCGATCAATGACCGTGCCCATAGCGATTCACCAAATCCTCATCCAGGGTGAGCAGGACGACGCCGATCTCCAATCCGGAGGCCAGCGCGAGCAACGCGACCCGCTCGCCGGGCCGGATGTTTCCGGCCTCGAGTTCCTCGACGAGCGCCACGGTGTGGGTCGTCGACGCCGTGTTGCCGTACCGGTCGACGGTGATCACCGCGTCGTGGCGCGGACTGTCGCCGAACGCCTCCGACATGCGCTTCATTCCCTTGCGGATGGCCCGCGCCGAGGTCTGGTGGGTGATCACGTGATCGATATCGTGAATCGAAAGGCCCACCGCGTCAAGCACTTCGCTCAACAGCAGCGGGGTGTTCGAGATCGCGGCCTTCTGGATGGCGCGGGAGTTGGTGAACATCCGCGCGCCCGGGTCGTGCCCCTCCGGATAGGCCAGGCACAGCCGGCTGTAGTCGGCCACGGTGGTGAACCCGGCCAGGCCGATGCCCGCGGAGCCCGCCGGGGCCCGCTCCAGCAGGAGGGCCGCACCGGCGTCGCCCAGGGTCAGGCAGGCGAGTTCCTTGCTCATGATGTTGCGGATGTGGCGGGCGGCGTTGTGGCTCAGTTGTGAGATGTACTCACCGCTGACGACCAGCCCGCGCTCGATGATGCCCTGCCGGATCCAATTGTTCAAAATGGTTACCCCGGTGAGCATCCCGGCGCACGCGTTGGAGACGTCGAAGGTCATCGCCTGGGACGCACCGATCGCGCGGGCCACCGCGCTGCTCATGGTCGGCTCGAGCCACTGGGTCAGGCCGCCGCGAAACTTCGTGATGCTGCAGCTGATCACCACGTCGAGCGCGGCGGGGTCCTGTCGGGCGGTGGCCAGAGCGTTCAGCGCCGCCGACGTGGCCAGGCTGTAGGAATCCTCGTCGCCCACCGATACCCGGCGCTCGTGGATCCCGGTGAGCCGTTCCAGGTCGATGTGGGTGCGGTGGCGGGTGGTCGCCATCAATTCGTCGGTGGTGAGCCGGGTTTCGGGCAGCTGTCGCCCGGCGCCAGCCAGCCGGGCGACGAACGGCGCCGAAACGCCCTCCCCGGCGGTCTCCATCACCAGCCAGTGCCGAGCCATCGGCGCCACCTCCTTTCAGTCCCCTCGCGGGTCGCTTCGAAACTTGAGGACCTCGGTCACCAGCCGCCGGGCGGTCGGCTCGACGTGGTGGCCGTTCGGAGCGGGCTTGCCGACCCGGATCAGCAGCTGTGGCTGGCCGGCGGACCCGGTGATCTGCGCGATGATGTGGCGGCTCATCGCCATCTCGGTCATGTGGGTCAGCGTGCAGGTGGCCAGGTCGGCCAGCGTGCACTCGAGCAACACCGCCGACAGCGCCTCGCCGCAGTGCAGCACGTCCTGCTGGGTGTCGCCGTGATGGGTGGACAGCACGACGATCTTCGAGTGGTCGTGGTCCACGCCGGCGCCGCGGTGGCCCCCGCCCGCCGGCGGGAACGTCCGGGCCACGTCGACCTGGGCGGCCTCCGTGCTGGACACCAGCGAGCTTTCCGGCACGTGGCTGGCGTCCGACTCGAACGGTGACGTCCACCAACGCAATTCGGACAGATAGGCGGTGTCGTGGCGCCGCAGCTGCTCGGTGAGCGCGGACGCCTCCGCCAGGGTTGGCCGCGCGTCGTCGGGCACCACGTCGAGCAGCACGTCGTGCGGATGGACCGCGAGGCGCAGCGCCGCCTCCACCACCGGCCAACCGGTGGGGGCGGCGAACGGCAGCCGGTCGGTGCGGCGGCGGCGGATCGCCTCGGCGCGCAGCTGCTGCGCCTCCGTCACGCCGTCGGCGGGCCGGAACTCGATCGTGGCGAGGTGGGCCGGCTCGCTGGGGTCCGGGAACCGCTCGGTGGTGCTGTCCCAGCCGGCCGCGGCCATCGCGACCCGGAGGTGGTCGAGCACCGCGCCGCAGCTCAACGTCAGCTCCCGGCCGGTGCGGTCGGTGGCGTGCATCATCCGACCGGGGTCGGCCCACAGCTGCAGCCGCGCGCCCTCGACCACCCACTTCCAGGGCTGGCTGTTGTGCAGCGAAGGCGCCCGGCTCGCCAGCATCACGGCGTCCCGGATGACGTCGGAATCCGGCGCTTTCAACAGCATCTCAACCACTCCGCTCAAGTCTCTCGAACTGACCATAGGGACGTGGTTCGCATTGCTGACAGGGCCGTTGGTCCCCTACGACCGGGGCGTTCGACTCCTGGGATCGGGGCCTAAACCGCTCGGCGCCAGGCGTCGACGGCCTCGCGCGCCGAGTCCTCGACGGCCCCTGAGGTGTCGATGCGGCGCGCGGTGTCCCAACCGGCGCGCTCGGCGGCCATCGCCGCGGCGATCTCCGGAGTCACCTCGGAATTGCCCGGCCGCCGGGTGGTGATTCGCCCGGCCGCCGTGTCGAGGGTCGACGAGCACATGAGTTCGACCGTCGCCGAGTGCGTTTCGGACGCGAGGCGGTGGGCCCGCGCGCGCAGCTCCGGGTTCCGCCAGGTGCCGTCGACGATCACCGATTGCCCGTCGCCCAGCAACGATCGCGCCCGTCGCAGCGCGGTCTCGTACACCACCGCGACGTTGTCCGGACTGTAGAGTCCCTGATCCAGGACGCCGGCTTCCCCCTCGATGGTGCCGGAGTCCCGCAGTTCGCGGCGCACGTCATCGGTCGAGATGACCCGGGCCCCAGTCCGTTCGGCGAGCGCGCGGGCGACGGTCGATTTGCCAGTGCCGGGGTTTCCGCCGACCAGAACCAAGCGCACCGCGCCGCTGCGTAGGTGCTCGTCGGCGATCGCGAGGTGCCGGGCGGCGTCGTCGGCGGCCTCCCGCTTGCCCTGGGACAGTCGCACGCAGTCGGTCTTCGCCCGCACCACCGCGCGGTAGGCGACATAGAAGTGCGCGAGCGCCGGCGGCGCCTCCCGCGCCGCATGGGCGGCATAGCGTCGCAGGAAATGCTTGCCCAGGTCCTCGCGGCCGAGGAACTCGAGGTCCATGGCGAGGAAGGCGGCGTCGTCGACGCAGTCGACGTAGCGAAGTTTGTCGTCGAACTCCAGGCAATCGAGCAGCGCCGGCTCGTCCTGGCCGCAGAAGATGTCGTCGGCGAGCAGATCGCCGTGGCCGTCGACGATCAGCCTATCCTCGACGCGGCGCCGGAACAGGGGTTCGCGGCCCGCGATGAATTCGGTTGCGAGCCGCCGGATTCGCGACAGCACCTCGGCGGGCAGCGTGTCCGTGTAGCGGTCCAGTTCCACCAGGTTGTCGCGCCAGCGCTTCTCGATCGCGGCCGACTCGCCCTGCGCGTCGATCGCCGGGCCGCGCTCGGCGCGCTCGTGAAAGCGGGCCAGCACCGCGGCGATCGTGTCGAGCAGCCCTCCCACCGAGCCGTCGGTGTCGCGGCGCGCGATGGACGCCAGCCGGTCCTCGTCGCGGTAGCGGCGCATGACGACGATCGGTTCGGCCGGGCCGCCGCCCGGATCGGACAGCTGGGCGACCCCGAGGTAGCTATCGGGCGACAGCCGGCGGTTGAGCTCGACCTCGCGGCGGCACGCGAGCTCGCGCCGCTCCGGCGTGCGAAAGTCGAGAAAGT
Organism: Mycobacterium sp. E796; assembly: GCF_001672815.1. Taxonomy (GTDB): domain Bacteria; phylum Actinomycetota; class Actinomycetes; order Mycobacteriales; family Mycobacteriaceae; genus Mycobacterium. The sequence goes on from NZ_LZKK01000165.1 coordinate 53,697, forward strand.
CGGTCAGCACCGGCTTCTTGGCCTTGAACGCCCGGTCACCGGCGAGCACGACTACGCCCGTGTGGGTTTCGTGCACATCGACGTAGGGGACATACGGCGCCGGGGTGTTGGTCACCGCCTAAGCCTCGCCGCCGCGGACCCCCGTGCCAAGTCTTAAGTGGGCCGCGCGACGATCACCGGCATCCGGACCGAGTGCACGACGGCGTTGCTGACCGAACCCAGCAGCGTCCGGGCGAGGCCGCCCCGGCCGTGGCTGCCGACGACGACCAGTTGGGCGGACTCCGATTTCTCGATCAACTGGCGGGCCGGCTGATCACACACGAGGAGTCGCTGCACCGTTACGTCCGGATAGCGTTCCTCCCAGCCGGCCAGCCCTTCGGCAAGGCTGCGCTCGGCTTCCGCCTTGACCACGGCCCAATCGAATCCGGGCAGCTCGAGCACCTGAACGTCGCTCCACGCGTGCAGCGCATGCAGGTCCACCCCGCGGCGGGAGGCCTCATCGAACGCGATCTCCGTCGCGAGCTCGGAGGCGGGTGAGCCGTCGATGCCCAGCAGCACGGGAGCCTGCTGTGGGTGCGGCATCAACGGGTCTTCGTCTCGCACGACGGCGACCGGGCACTTCGCGTGCCGCACGACGCTCGAACTGACCGAACCCAGCAGCGCCCGGCCCAGTGCTCCACGCCCGTTGCTGCCGACCACGATCATCTCGGCCTCTTCGGACAGGTCGATCAGCGTCGGAACCGGTGGCGAGCACTTCAGTTCGCCGGTGATTGCGATCTTTTGGTCGCCCTTGACCGCGTCTTGGGCGATCTTGATCGCCTGCTCGAGGACCTGCTGTCCGTCCTCCTCCTGCCAAACCGCGACTCCGGCCGGAAGCGGTATCTGCGGGAACGTCGGCACGTACGTGCTGTACATGTGCACCAAGGTCAACGGGACGTTCCGCATCGCCGCGTCGCGGGCCGCCCAGCAGACGGCGGCGTTCGATGCGGGCGACCCGTCGACTCCGGCGACGATGCCGTGGCGGTTCGTGGGTGTAGACATCTTTTTCTCCCTTTGTCCGGAGAAAACGCTATTGGCCGAACCCTCGTCGATCATGAGGCTTTAGTCCCCAAACCCGTGGACATGAGGCCCCGTTGATGGGGCCTGCGGAGTGGCATCGTCACAGGAGTGACCGAATGGCCCGCCACCGTTGACCGGCGCTACCACGATGCGGTGATTCTCGGCCTGGACAGCGTCGCCACCGAGATTCCGCACGACGGTGTCGAGCCTCGTGATTCGACAGTTCCGTTGCTGCGGCGACTGCGCGATGTCGGCGTTGCGACGGCCGTCTACTCGCAACGCCGGGACTGCGCGCAAGTCCTGCGCGCCGCGGGTATCGACGACCTGGTGGGTGAGGTGGACAGCCACCTGACCGAAACGGCAAACCGCCTAAAGGTGCGCCCGGCCCGTTGCGTGGTTATCGAGCGCGATCCGGCCGGCGTCAAGGCCGGCAGGGAGTCCGGCTTCGGCCTCGTCATCGGTCTAGCCCGCAACGGGCGTGTGGACGAGTTGCTTTCGTGCGGGGCGGACACCGTAATCGCCGACCTGGCCGAGATCTCGGTTCGAAGCGGCGGTTGGCCCATGTCCCGCATTGCCGACGCTCTGCAGGCCTACAGCCAAGTCAGGGAACTGGTGGCGACGCGCCAACCGGCCGTCTTCCTCGACTTCGACGGCACGCTGTCAGAGATCGTCGAGCACCCGGACTCGGCGAGGCTCGTCGAGGGTGCCGAAGAGGCGTTGCGAGCCCTGGCCACGCGGTGTCCCGTGACGGTGGTCAGCGGCCGCGACGTGGCCGACGTCCGCGAGCGGGCCAAGGTCGACGGCGTGTGGTACGCGGGCAACCACGGTCTCGAATTGGTGGCGCCGGACGGCACCTACTATGAGAACGCGGCATCCGCCGGCGTCGCCGACACCCTGGCGCGCGCCGCCGGCCGCCTGGCCGAGGCGCTGAGCGATGTCCCCGGAATTGTGGTGGAGCACAAGCGCTTTTCCGTTGCGGTCCACTATCGCAACGCCAATCCCCACGACGTCGACCGGCTGTTCGTGGCGGCCCGTGATGTCGGCCGCACCGAGGGCCTGCGGGTCACCCCCGGCCGCAAAGTCATCGCGCTCCGTCCAAACTTGGGCTGGGACGCGGGTGCGACGCTCAATTGGCTCCTCCGGCGCATTCTGGGCAGCTACGGCGCCGATCCCGGTACGGTCTTGCCGATCTATGTCGGCGACGACATCACCGACGAGGACGCCTTCGACGCTGTCCAATTCGACGGGGTAGGGATCGTCGTGCGCCACGACGAGGACGGTGATCGCGATTCTGCCGCACTGTTCAGCCTCGAAAACCCCTCCGTGGTAACCGACTTCGTCAGTCAGCTGGCCCAGGACCTACAACAGGCGGCGACGACGCCGGACGACGCGTGGGAACTGGTTTACGAGGGCTACGACCCGACGTATGAGCGACTGCGCGAGGCGCTTTGCGTCGTCGGCAACGGCTACATCGCCACCCGCGGGTGCGCACCGGAGGCGGCCGCATCCGAAACTCATTACCCGGGCACTTACGCCACCGGCGTGTACAACACGCTGGCCGACCGGGTCGCGGGCCGCACCATCGAGAACGAAAGCCTCGTGAACCTGCCGAACTGGCTCCCGCTGACATTCCGGATCAACGGCGGGGCCTGGTTCCACGTCGACGACACCGAATTGCTGTTCTATCGGCAGACATTCGACCTACGGAATGCGACGTTGACCCGCAGCCTGCGGTTCCGGGACGGCGCGGGCCAGATCACGACACTGACCCAGCAGCGTTTCGCATCCATGCACCAACCTCACCTGCTCGCCATGCAGACCACGCTCCTCGCCGAGAACTGGTCGGGCACTGTCGAGTTCAGATCTCTGCTGGACGCAGGCGTCCAAAATACGATGGTGGAGCGCTACCGGTCATTGTCCGGCGCCCACCTCACCGGGTTGGTCGTGGACGAAACAGCGCCCGGCTCCGTGCTATTGCGGACCGAAACATCGCAGTCTCGCATCTCAATCGCCGTGGCGGCACGGACCGCCTTGTGGCGCAACGACGTCAGAGACACCCAGGCCGTCGACGCCCACTACGCCTTCGTGCGGGAAGGCAATCGTGGCGGCCACGAGATCACGCTGACCCTATCCGCCGGCCAGTCCCTCACGTGCGAGAAAGTCGTGACGGTCTTTACCGGCCGGGACACCGCCATATCCGAACCGGCAAGCGCAGCCCAGCAATATCTCGACGCGGCCGGCCGCTACAGCGAACTCCATCAACAGCACGCCCGGGCGTGGGACCGGCTGTGGGAACAATGCAACATAGGCCTAGCCGATGGCACACCGACGCTGCGGGTCCTCCGGTTGCATTTGGTGCACCTGCTGCAGACGATTTCCCCGCACACCGCCGAGCTCGACGCCGGTGTCCCGGCGCGGGGACTGCACGGGGAGGCCTATCGCGGGCATGTCTTCTGGGATGCGCTGTTCGTCTCCCCCGTCCTGAGCCTGCGCCTGCCGAACGTGTCCCGTTCGCTGCTGCTGTATCGCTATCGGCGGCTTCCCGAGGCGCGACGCGCCGCCCGGCGGGCCGGCTACCTCGGCGCGATGTACCCCTGGCAATCGGGCAGCGACGGGCGCGAGGTGAGCCAGGAGGTGCACCTGAATCCGCAGTCCGGCCGGTGGAATCCGGACGCCAGTGCGCGCGCGCATCACGTGGGACTCGCCATCGCATACAACGCCTGGCAGAACTATCAGGTGACCGGTGACCGCCAATTCCTGATCGACTACGGCACCGAGATGCTGGTCGAGATCGCGCGCTTCTGGGTGGGCCTGGCGACGTTCGACGACACGCGCGGCCGATACACGATCCGGGGAATCATCGGTCCCGACGAGTTCCATTCGGGTTATCCGGGTAAGGAATACGACGGCATCGACAACAACGCGTACACCAACGTGATGGCGGTTTGGGTGATCCTGCGGGCAATGGACGCGCTGGACCTGCTGCCGCTGCGCGACCGGCTGGATCTGGTCGCGAAGCTCGACCTGGCCACAGAAGAGCTCGATCGGTGGGATCACGTGACGCGGCGCATGTTCGTGCCCTTCCACGACGGCGTGATCAGTCAGTTCGAAGGCTATTCGGAGCTGGCAGAGCTGGATTGGGAGGGCTACCGGCAGCGATACGGGAACATTCAGCGGCTCGACCGCATCCTGGAAGCCGAGAACGACAGCGTGAACAACTACAAGGCGTCCAAGCAGGCCGATGCGCTGATGCTGTTCTACCTGCTGTCGTCGGAGGAGTTGCTGGGCCTGTTCGGCCGGCTCGATTACCGCTTCGCGCCCGAGCAAATCCCAAAGACGATCGAGTATTACCTGTCGCGGACATCGGACGGATCGACGCTGAGCGCGATCGTCCACTCCTGGGTGCTCACGCGCGCCCACCGGCACCACGCCATGCGGTACTTCGTCCAGGTACTGAGTTCCGATGTCGTCGATATCCAGGGTGGTACCACCTCCGAAGGGATACACCTGGCGGCGATGGCGGGCAGCGTCGATCTGCTGCAACGCTGCTTCACCGGGCTGGAAACGCGCGACGATCGACTGGTGCTCGCCCCGCACTGGCCAGAGGCGCTCGGCCCCATCGAGTTCCCCTTCGTGTACCGCGGCCGGCGGGTTCACCTCCGGATCAGCGGGAAGACCGGCGTTTTGACGTCCGAGTCCGGCAATCCCGGACCGATCACGGTCGAATGCCGTGGCCGCGTGCAGCATCTCCTGCCCGGGCAGAGCATCGAGGTCGCGTGAAGCCCTAATGCCCAGGGATGTGGGTCGAATGGCCCTGCCGACACGCCGGCGTCCCCAAATAACGTCTGCGAATGGCGGCCGCGCCCGCCGGATCAGGAGGACGTGATGAACAAGCCGCCGTCATCGGAGCGGATCGTCGTGGGCATCGACGGGTCGGACGCGGCGATCAACGCGGCAAAGTGGGCGGTCGCCGAGGCGATCAACCGCAACGTGCCGCTACGCCTGGTCCAAGCGGTACCTGGCGACGTGGGCAACGACGCAAGCCTGGAGGTCGAGTACGCCCAGGAGTCCCTCCGCGCCGCCGACGCGGCGCTTGCGGCGTTGGGCGAGCCGGTCAAAGTCGAATGCGACATCGTGCACGGATCGCCGGAGGGCGTCCTGATCGACGAATCACGTAGTGCTGCAATGGTTTGTGTGGGGTCCGCGGGTATCGGGTGGGTCGCACGCAAGATACTCGGCTCGACCGCCGACACCGTCGCCCGGAAAGCGCACTGCCCGGTGGCGATCGTCCGCGACAACGGTGACGCCAGGGCGAAGGATGGCGGGTACGTCGCCGTCGTCGTCAACGATTCACCGGGCAACGACGCTGTCCTCGAGCACGGCTTCCGGGCGGCGCGGCAGCGCGGGGCGTCGATCCTGGCGCTCGGAACGTGGCGGCGAGGGTTGGGCGAGATCCCCTACGAGCAGCTTGAGCCCCGGCTTCGCAAGTGGGTATCGCAGTATCGCGAGGTGCACGTCATGCCGGCCGCCGCCAGGCGCGGGGCTGCCGAATTCCTCACCCACACAGAGGAATCCGTGGATCTCGCGGTGGTGGGCAGCGAGGACGCCGACAAGGTCGCCCAGATCATCGGCCCGTCGGACCAATCCCCGCTCGGCCGCACCGGATGCTCGGTGCTGGTGGTGCGCGACTAAAGCGTCGAGCGATTGCCGTCAAACGGGTTCGTCGTCGTCGGTGTCGCGCAGGAATCGTTCGGGGTGGTGGAAGCTGTTGGTGCGGGGTTGGCCGTGGTCGAGGTGGGGTGGGGGGATCCATTCGGTTTGGCCGCGGGCGTTGGTGCGGGTGGTCCAGCCTTGTTCGGCGAGGCGGTTGTCGGGTCCGCAGGCCAGGGTGAGGTCGTCGATGTCGGTGCGGTGGGTGGTTGTCCAGCCGCGGAGGTGGTGGACCTGGCTGTGGTAGGCCGGGGCGGTGCAGCCCGGTTTGGTGCAGCCGCGATCGCGTGCGTAGAGCATGAGGCGCTGGGCGGGGCTGGCCAGCCGCTTGGTGTGGTAGAGCGCCAGCGACTTGGCCTGGTCGAAGATCGCCAGGTAGTGATGCGCGTGGCCGGCCCAGCGGATCACGTCGGACATCGGCACCAGGGTGCCGCCGCCGGTGAGCGCCTTGCCGGTCGCGGCCTCGAGCTCTTTGAGTGTGGTGGTCACGACGATGGAGACCGGTAGCCCGTTGTGGCTGCCCAACTCGCCCGAGGCGAACAGGGCGCGCAGGCCCGCGAGGAAGGCGTCATGGTTGCGCTGGGCTTGGGATCGGGTGTCGCGGCACGCCGCATCCTCGTCGGGGGTCGCATCGATGATTGGGTTTTCATCCTCGGGGTTGGCGGTGCCCGGGGCGGCCAGCTTGGCCGG
>NZ_LZKK01000166.1 GCF_001672815.1 Mycobacterium sp. E796
CGGTCAACGCGTCGTCCAGCGTCGGGTACAGCGGGAAGGTCTTGTCCAGGCCGGTGAGGTGGATCGGCCGCCTGGTCGCCGGCCCGCGCGCGACGACACCGAACTCGATGGATTTGCCCAGTCTTTCGTACGTCGCTGCCAGGATCTTCAAACCCACCGAGCCGAGGAACTCCACCGCGGAAAGGTCGATGACCAGTGCCGTCGGACCCTCCGCGATCACGGTGCTGATCGCCTGCTCGAGCGCCGGGGCGGTGACCAGATCGATTTCGCCGCTGACGCTGACCACAGACACACCGTCGTGGTCGGTAACCAGCGTGGTAATCGAATCAGGAGCTGACAATGGCGATCCTTTGTCCCGGGCCTTGAGTGTGGTGCAAGCCTAGCCTGCCATGCGAACTGCGAGAAGAATATGCCCTCGACACTTGGGGTGCGATTACCCAGGCTAGTCTCCCCCATAGGCATACTGCGGAGCGCGACGCGGCACACGGGAGGCCAGATGTCAGATTCGCCGTTGGACTTGGGCACCACCAGCACCGCCGCGCAGACGGTCAGCGAGGGGCTGCTGCCCCAGCTGGTCCAACACTTGCGCCAGAACCGCACCGTCCTGCGCGAGGAGTGGGCCCGCAGGATCACCGAGGCCGAGCTGCTCACCGCGATGACCCCCGAGGAGATCTTCTCCGAGGCGACGACGGTGTACGACAGCTACGTCGAGGTGCTCGAGACCGGTAGCGTCGAGGCGCTGCAGGACTACGCGCGCGACCTGTCCGAACGCATTATCCCGCGAGGCGTGGAAACCGACGAGGTCGTCGGCATCGTGCTGCTGCTCCGCGACGTGCTGGCACGGTCGCTGTTCGAGAAGTATCAGACCGACTTCGAGATGCTCAACCGCGTCCTCGACGCATACGAGCCCGCGGCCAACCGCATCGCCAACACGGTGGCTGTGTCGTTCGTGCAGGAACGCGAGCGCATCATCCGCCAACAGCAGGAGGCCATCCGCGAGCTGTCCACGCCGGTGCTGCAGGTGCGCGAGCAGCTGCTGATTCTGCCGATCATCGGCGTGCTGGACAGCCAGCGGGCCCGCCAGGTCACCGAACAGCTGCTGCGGGCGATCCGCGCGAACCGCGCGAAAGTCGTCGTCATCGACATCACCGGTGTCCCCACCATCGACTCCACGGTGGCGAACCACCTGGTGCAGACGGTCGACGCGTCGGGGTTGATGGGCGCCAGCGTGATCATCACGGGCCTGTCGTCGGAAATCGCGCTGACGCTGGTCACCATCGGGCTGGACCTGTCCAAGATGAACGCCGTCGGCGACCTGCAGGGCGGCATCGAAGAAGCCGAACGGCTGCTCGGTTACGAAGTCACGCGTACCGGCGAGCAGACCGGATAGCCACCATTAGCACGAGCCCCATATGCCAGTACCGATCCTGAAACAGGGCGCAATTCTGATCGCTTCGGTGCAGTCCGCGCTCACCGACTCCGACGCCGAACGCCTTCGCTTCGACCTGATGGAAAGGGTCAGCCGGTTTCGCGCGCAGGGAATCATCGTCGACGTCACCGCCATCGACGTGATGGACTCGTTCGCCGCGCGCTCGCTGCGAACCATCGCCCACATGACCCGGCTGCGCGGCGCGGACACCGTGATCGTGGGTCTGCAACCGGAAGTGGCCTTCGCGATGGTGCAACTGGGATTGCAGTTCGACGACATGAAAACCGCACTGGATCTCGAAGAGGGCCTCGCGCTGCTGAATCGCCAAGGCGGAGTGGGGAAATCGACGATCGGGCGCGATGGTGGCGGGTGACATCGTCGTCGACATCCGCAACTCCGACGACATCGTCGCCGCCCGCAAGGCCGGACACCAGCTCGCTCTCGATCTCGGCTTCTCGCTGACCGACGTGACCATGATCGCCACGGCGATCTCCGAAATAGCCCGCAACATCACCAGCTACGCGGGGCGCGGGGCCGTCCGGATCGCGGTGGCCGAACGGGATGGGCGCACGGCCCTGGTGGTGCGCGCGGAGGACGACGGACCCGGCATCGCCGACATCGAGCGCGCGTTGGAGGACGGCTACTCGACCGGCCGTGGGCTGGGGATGGGCCTGCCCGGCGCGCGCCGCCTGATGGACCGCTTGATAGTGGATTCGAAACTTGGTCGCGGAACGGTCATCGAGATGTGGAAGTGGGTTCCCGCCCGTGCATGAGCATGGCCGGCTGGGTCCGATGGAGTGGGCAAGGGCGGGTCGCCCGCTGCCCGGTGAGTTCACGTCCGGCGATCAGGGCATCGCGATCGGCGTCGACGACAAGGCCGCGCTGTTCGGGGTGGTGGATGGCCTTGGCCATGGTCCGGATGCCGCGTCCGCCGCGCTGCGCGCCGTCGACGCGGTCAAGCGCGCGAGTTCCGAGCGGCTCGAGGTCTTGATCCAGCTCTGCCACCGCGTGCTGGACGGCACCCGGGGGGTCGCAATGACCCTGGCGCGAGTGGACTTCGCGGCCGGCACGCTGACGTGGACGGGGGTGGGCAACGTCACCGCCGATCTGGTGGCCAAGGCCCCGACCGGCATCCAGATCCGCTCCAGCGCCCGCCTCACCGGGGGCATCGTCGGCTACCGCATGCCCGAAATCAGGCCCGCCCAAGTGCATTCGATCCGCCCCGGTGACCTGATCGTGATCACCACCGACGGCATCGCCGAAGATTTCCTGGACCATATCGACTTCGCGGCTTCCGCCGTCACCATCGCGGAAGGGCTACTGGCCAAGCACGCCAAGAAAACCGATGACGCCATGGTGCTGGCCGCGCGTCACCGGGGAGCGTCGACATGAATGGCAACGACGACTTCCACGCCCAGTACGGCGCCGCACTGCGCAGCTACTTGGACACGCGCGACGAGGACGTCCTGACCGTCGGCCACGAGCTCGGCCGCCGCGCCCTCGAGGAAGACATCAGCGTGCTCGAAATCATCGAGCACCACGTTCGGCTGGTTCTCGACACCTGTCAGGACTACCAAGTCGACGCGCCCATCGCCCTGGAATTCCTGTTGCAGACCCTGGCCCCCCTGGACGTCGCGACCCGCGGATTCCTCGACGGGACCAGGCGCTTCGCGCAAGAGCGGGCCCGGGCCGAGGGGTTGGCCGATCGTGACAAATTCCGTACAGCGCTGGTGAATTCGCTGCAGGAGGGCTTTTTCGTCGCCGACCACGAGGGCTCGGTGGTGGAAGTGAACAACGCCTTCATCGAGATCCTCGGCTATCCCGCCGAGGAGCTGCCGTACCGGTGGCCCCACCCGTGGCTGGTCGACAAAAAGACCGCGCGTGAGCAGCAAGCGCTGGTCCGCAGCAATGGCAGCGCCGCGTACGAAACCCCGATTCGGCATCGGGACGGACATCTCGCGTGGGTGATGGTCAGCATCAACGCGGTCAAGGAGGCCGGCAGCGACCGGGATGTCTACGTGGGCACGATCCGGGACATCACCGCGGAGCGCGCGTTCGCCGCCCGCGAGAGCGCCGTGCTGCGGCTCGCGACGGCGGTGGCCGTGGCCAAGAGCGTGGCCGAGCTGCTGTCGATCACCCTCGAGGAATGCCGGACGGCGATCGACGTCAAGCGGGTGATCGCCGTCTCGTGGCCCGGCGGCGGGGGCGAACCGACCGTTCAGGTGGCGGGCGAACCCGCCGCATCCTCCTGGCGCGAACTGGATCCCTGGCTGCGCGACACGTTCCAGGACGCGCGCCACCAGCTGCCGCTGACGGCCAAGACGGTGGACAGGCCCGAAAATCCCGGCAAGGCACAGGGATTGGTGGCGGTGCTGTCCAACACGGGAGACCTCGCGCTCTGGCTGGAGCTGCTGACACCCCGTTGGATCAGCGCCGAGGACCGGCTGCTGGTCACGGTGCTCATCGGCCACCTGAGCCTGGCCATGCAGCACGTGCGCCAGTTCGAGAGCGCGCGCGAAACCTCGCTGACCCTGCAGCGCGCCATGCTACCCACGGTCCAGCCGCCCGCCGGCTTCGCCGTGCGCTACGAGCCGGCCGTCCTGCCCTTGGAAATCGGGGGCGACTGGTATGACGTGCTGCCGATCGGCGGCAACCGCATCGGCATCGTCGTCGGCGACTGCGTTGGCCGCGGCCTGCCGGCGGCCGCGGTGATGGGCCAGCTCCGGAGTTCGGCGCGCGCGCTGTTGATCAACGGCGCCCAGCCGGCGCTCGTGCTCGAACAGCTCGACCTGGCGGCGTCGCTCATCCCGAATGCCTACTGCACCACGGTCTTTCTCGCGATCCTGGACACCGAGACCGGCGTCCTGGAATACAGCAACGCCGGCCACATGCCCGCGATGGTCGCGGGCCGCGGACCCGCGACCACGACGGTGGTGACCGACGCCGCCTCGGTGCCCCTCGCGGTGCGTCGGGCGGAACCGCGGCCCCAGGCATCCCGGGTGCTGCCGCCGGGCTCGACGCTGATGCTGTACACGGACGGCCTGGTGGAGCGCAAACACGAGTCGATCGACATCGGAATCGCCCGCGCCGCAGACGTTTTGCTCGAGACGACGAAGCTGCCGCTGGAGGCCGTCCCACAGACCGTGGTCCGTGCGCTGGCCCCAGCATCGGGGTACGACGACGACGTTGCCATGGTGATATACCGGCATCGGCCGACGCGGCTGCGCATCGAAAGCGATGCCGCCGCCGACCAATTGGTCGACATCCGGCACCGGCTGGCCGCTTGGCTGCGCGCCGCCGAGGTTCCGAACGCGCTGGCCGCCGACATCGTGCTGGTCGTCAACGAAGCCTGCACCAACTGCGTCGAGCATGCCTACCGCGGACACCGGGTCGGGACGATGCTGGTCGAAGCGGAATTGACCGATGGCCGAATCGGGACGCGGGTGACCGACGACGGTTCGTGGAAGACGCCGGCCGCCGACCCGGGCAACAGCGGGCGCGGCCTGGTGTTGATGCGGGCTCTCAGCGACTCGATGGAAGTGCGCAACAGCCCGGAGGGCACCACCATCGAGAACACCTTCCGAATTCCGGAATCCCCGAGCTGACGGGCCTCCGTTTGCCTGGCCCGATTCTCGGGTAGTCGTCGGCGTGACTCGCGCATCAATCACGGTTGAGCCTGCCCTGCCGGTGGCGCACGGACCGCTGTCGACGGCCGTCCACCGCGCGCTGGCCGGACCTCCCGCACACGACAGCCTCACCCGCATCGGCGCGTCCGTGCGGGACTCCGACCCCTTCGGCCTGGATCTTCAGCTCGCCTTGTGCATGTGCTACGAGCTGCACTACCGCGGTTTCGCGGGCGTCGACCCCACCTGGGAGTGGAATCCCGCGCTGCTGCGGTTGCGCGCGGAACTGGAGCGCGTGTTCCTGGCGGGGGTGCGGCGCGATGTCGGTCCCGTCGACCCCGGCCAAACGGCGCAAGCCGAGATGGAGGCGATTTCCATCGAGCCCGCCGATGGTGACGGGCCGTCGTATTTCCTGCGCGACTCGGGAACCTGGCAGCAGATGCGCGAGTACTTCGTGCACCGGTCGCTGTATCACCTCAAAGAGGGCGACCCGCACGCGTGGGCGATCCCGCGGCTGACGGGCACCGCGAAGGCCGCGTTCGTCGCCGTCGAGTTCGACGAGTACGGCGCAGGCCAGGGTCCGCGCCTGCACCAGCAACTCTTCGCGGACCTGTTGACGGCGGCGGGTCTGGACGAGACCTATCTGGGCTATCTCGACGCCGTCCCCGCCGAGGCATTGGCCGTGGTGAATCTCATGTCGCTGTTCGGGTTGCACCGTCGGCTGCGTGGTGCCGCGATCGGGCATTTCGCCTCGACGGAGATCACGTCGCCTCCGGGATCGCGGCGAATGGTGCAGGCCTTGCAGAGGTTGGATGCGCCGCCGGCCTGCGTCGGCTTCTACAGCGAGCACGTCGAGGCCGACGCGGTACACGAACAGGTGGTGCGCATCGACGTCGTCGGCGACCTCGCGGCGCGGGAACCGCACCTCGACTCCGATGTCGTCTTCGGGATCCGCGCGCACGCGGCGGTGGAAAACCGCTTGGCGGACAAGCTCATCGGGGCGTGGAAGCAGGGCCGGACGTCGTTGCGCAGACCCCTGGACTAATTCGTCTGCTTCTTGACGCCGCGGCAACGGCGATGGCTGGTGTCACACAGCGGATAATCGTCGCTGCGCCGGCAGGTGCAGATCGCCACCATGAAACGGTCGGACTCGACGACGTCGCCACCGGCGGTCTCCACCCGCACCGGTCCGGATACCAGCACGGGTCCTCCGGCCACCACCTGTACCCGCGTGGTCACGGCTTGTCTGCCCGGATCACCACGAGCTCCTCTTCCCGGCGTCCGCGCGGAATCCGCCCGGTTTCCTCGAGCCAATTGGCCCGGGCCGACATGACGGAACCGAACGGAATCCACTTGGACGCCATGACTTCGGCCCTCAGGCCGGCCCATTTCAGGCGGTCCAGGGATTGTTGAACGCCGGCGATCGCCGAGTGCACCAGTAGCAGGGATCCGCCGTCGCACAACACCTTTGGCGCCGACTCGCACAGCGGATCCAGAACCAGGCGCCCGTCGGGGCCCGCGTCCCAGGCCCACGAGGGTCCGGCGATCGCGCGGCCGAGATGGGCTGTGCCAGCGTGACCGCCTGCGACACCTGCCCCCACGCGGTGCGTTGTTCGCGCGGC
>NZ_LZKK01000167.1 GCF_001672815.1 Mycobacterium sp. E796
TCGCGCACGCGCGGGATCTCGACCAACCCGCCGCCCAGCTGCCGGGTCGGCGGCAGCACCCGGGTGGCCACCGTCATCCGCTCCGGCGCGTCGATGTCTATGCCGGGGATCAGGAAGTCGTCGTCGTCATCGTCGTCGAAGTCGGGGCGGAACAGCGCCTGGGTGGCCTGCGGCCGCGACTCCGCCTCTGAGATGGCTTGAGAGCCGGTCTGCACGTCGGGCGCCTGGGTGCCGACGTCCTCGGAATCCATCGGCTCGGCCATCAGTCAAGATACCTCGGCGTGGGCGGGGCGGGCGCCGGTCCCAGAACCGTCAGCCACTTGCGGTACAACGTGTTCCACGTCCCGTCGCGGCGGATTCGCTCCAGCGTGCCGTTGACGAACCGGACCAGCCCCGGGTTGTTCAGGTTGACGCCGATGCCGTACGGCTGGGTGGCCATGTTCGGCCCGACGATGTGCAGGTACGGGTCCTCCTCCACCAGGCCGGCCAGGATCGAGTCGTCGGTGCTCACGGCGTCGATCTCGCGCTGCTGCATGGCCACCAGGCAGTCGGCCCAGTTCACCACCGACACGATGATCGGCGCCGGGTCGATCTGCTGGATCCGGTGCAGCGACGTCGTGCCCCGGGCCACGCAGACCCGCTTGCCGGACAGGTCAGCCGCCCGGACGATCGGCGAGTCGCGGGGAGCCAGGATGCGCTGGTTGGCGTCGAGGTAGACGGTGGAGAAGTTCACCAGCTTGCGCCGCTCACAGGTGATGGTCATGGTCTTGACGACGACGTCGACCTCGTTGCGCTGCAGCGCGGTGACGCGTTCCTCCGACGAGAGGATGCGGTACTCGACGTGCGAGGGGGCGCCGAAGATGTCGCGCGCGATCTCGCCGGCGATGTCGACGTCGAAGCCGGTGATCTCGCCGGTGATCGGGTCGCGGAAGCTGAACAGGTTGCTGCCGATGTCGAGCCCGACGATCAGCCTGCCGCGGGCCCGGATGTCGGCGACGGCGGCGTCGGCCTCGGCCTTGGTGGGGAAGGGGCGCAGGCTCGCGGTCAGGTCGCAGCCCTGGCTCGGGTCGTCCGGCGGCAGCGGCGGCTGCGGGGGCAGCTGCTGCATGCCGACCGGCGTGGGCGGCGGCAGCGTCGGCGCGGTGGCCACGGTCAGCGTCTCGGTGTGGCTGCAGCCCGCCAGCAGGCCGACCGCCGCGAGCGCCCCCAGGCAGCGCCTGATCACCGGTACTCCCTGAGCCGCGGCCACAGGCCCAGCGCGACGGCGATGGCCGCGCCGAGGGACAGCACCACGCCGCCCACCTGGGCGCCGGACAACCCGCTGCGCGCGCTGATCACGTCGTTGCGCAGGTGGGTCCGGCTCTGGTCCATGGCCTTGCCGAGTTCGTCCTCGAGCTTGTCGAACGCGGGCGTCGAGTCGTCCTCGCCGCTGCCGAGCGCGACCTGGGTGGCGGCGCGGTAGTTGCCCACCGAGATGTAGGAGTTGATCCGGTCGTTGGCCTGCCGCCAGCGCAGCAGGAGCTGATCCGCACCCTGCAGGTCCGGCTTGTCGACGGCGTCGCTGCGCGACATGTACTGGTCGAGCTGGGAGTGCATGGAGTCGATGCGCTGGTAGAACGACTGCTTGCGCATCTCCTCGTCACCGCGGCGGATCAGCGAAAGCGTCTCGTCGGCCCGCGCCTGCTGGGCGGTGATGGCGACGTTGGTGACGGTCCGCAGCGATTCCGCGGCGGTGTTCTTGGCGCTGCGACTCGCGGCCGTCGAAATGGTCAGCGCGGTTCCGACCCATACCACCATGACGAGGATACCGAGGGCGCCGACGACCAGCCCCGGGTTGATTCGGCGCCGGGTGCGGCGGGCCAGCCAGCGATGCGAGAACGCGCCGAAGACCACCGTGCTGGCGACGACCAGGATCACCGGGGCCGGAAAGTGCGTCGACGCGGTGGTTTCGCTGTCCACCCGGTCGGAGGTCGCCTGGTACAGCTGCGCCGCGTCGGGCAGGATCTGCGACTGCATCAGCCCGGACGCCTCCGACAGGTACGACGACCCGACGGGATTGCCTTCCCGGTTGTTGGTCCGCGCGATCTCGATCAGCCCGGTGTAGACGGCCAACTCGGCGTTGAGCCGGCCCAGCAACTGCACCAGGGGTTCGTCGGTCAGCCCGCTCGACGCCCTCGTCACGGCCACCGCGGCGTCGGTGATGGCCTGCTCGTAGCGCTGCCGGACCGGCCGCGGCTCGGCCTGCGCGATGAACGCGGTGGCCGCCGCGGCGTCGGCCACCGACAGCGTGGTGTAGAGCCGCCCGGCGGCGAACGACAGCGGCTCGGTGTGGTTGAGCACCGTGGACAGCACCTGCTGCCGGTGGTTGATGGTCGTCGAGGTGGCGAACGCGCTGGAGACGCCGAGGGCCGCCAGCACGATCCCGATGGTCAGGATGCGGCCGGGCGTCGTGGAGATGAACCACCAGCGCGGATGTGCCGGTTCGGCCGGCGACCGTGACCCCTTCGGTTCGGTCGACGGGTGCGCCAGCTCAACCGTCACGTCTACTCAGCCCTCATAACTTTCGGCCCACGAACCTGGATAAGCGAATTCTAAGAGAATGTTCGGGCGGATGGGGGGAGGCGAGTCAATTGACCGGCGGGGTCGCCTGCATATCCTGATCTCGTGCAGGGCGACGGCGACGGATGGGTGGTGTCCGACAGCGGCGCCCACTACTGGGGCCGCTACGGCGCGGCCGGGTTGCTGTTGCGCGCGCC
>NZ_LZKK01000168.1 GCF_001672815.1 Mycobacterium sp. E796
GAGGCGCGCACCGAGGTTCGCGCACCGCTGGACGCCTCAGAGCCCGACACCGTGCCGGGCGAGTTGCGGGACGTGGTGCTGGCCATCGTCCGGGAGCGCCCGCTCGTACCCGTCGCCCGGATCAGCACCGAACGCGAGACCCAGGTCCTCTACGGCGCGGACGGGGCGGCGCTGGCCGAGTTCAGCAACGACCACGTCCCGCAACTCGCCCGGCACGGTGTCGGGCTCTGAGGCGTCCAGCGGTGCGCGAACCTCGGTGCGCGCCTCCGGGCCGGACGGCAACTTGAGGTGCCAGCCCGCGTCGTGACCGCCGGTGCGGCGGCGCAGGGTGATCTTGTTGCGCGCCAGGTCCTGCCCCGGCGTGTCGAAGTACGTCGCGTCCAGCGATTCGACCGGCGACTTGTCGACGTGAGCGATCGCGGCGATGCCTTCGAACGACGGCGACACCGTGGACTCCACGACGTCGAATTTGCGCTCCACCTCCAGATGACGCGAGGTTTTCGGCGCTTTTACAGGCATTCTCGGCTCCATTGAGGCGGCGTGGTGGGCAACCCATAGGGTGCCATATCGCGGTGCTACTGGTTGAGATGCATCGCCCCGCCGGTCAGCTGACGAAACGTTTGGATTTCGCTTTCCTGAAACGGCCGCCCGTCGGGTTGCAACAGGTCGTGGAACCACACGTCGGGAATCGAGGCGTACGGGTGATCCCACGAGTCCCACGGGAAGTACGTCTGGGTCTTGCCCGCGACGAGCCCCCAATTGATCGCACCGACCTTGCGGCGCTTGGCAATTGGCAGGATGTCCGCGACGGTGCTGCCCAACGGCCGGGCCAGGTACTCGGTGCAGACGATCGGCCGGTCCTGCGAGGCGAGCTCGTCGATGCGGTTCTCGAAGCCGGCCGGCTCGCCGTAGGAGTGGAACGTCAGGAAGTCGGAGTTGCCCAGCTGAATGGCGGCGATCGCGCTGGTGCTTCCGGCGTCGGGCCATTCGCCCTGCCACACCGCGCTCGTCAGCGGCTGGACGGGATCGACCGATCGGGCCCACGCGAACACCTGCGGCAGCAGGTCCGCGACGAGCTGCTCCTTGTCCGGCCGCTCGACCGACGCGTAGTGGTGCGAGGGATTGTCGGGCTCGTTCCACAGGTCCCAACCCAAAATCCGGTCGTCGTTGCGGAATTGGGTCAGCACCCCTGTCACATAGGCGCGCATGGTGTCGAGGTAGCCGCGGTCGCCGAGGCGTTCGGCGCCCGGGCCCTGCACCCAGCCCGAGTTGTGGACGCCGGGCGTCGGGGGCCGCTGCGGCCCGAGCCTGGGGAAGGGGTCCCAGCAGGAGTCGAACAAGACGAACAGCGGCTTGATGCCGCGGTCGGCGGCGATAGCGACGAACTGGGCGAGGCGAGCCTGGAAGCCGCGCTGATCCTGGGTCCACAGCTGGTCGTGCAGGAACACCCGCACGGCGTTGAATCCGGCGGAGCGGGCCCAGCCCAGCTCGACGTGGATGCGCAGCGGGTCGAAGGTGTCGGGCTGGAACATCTCCAGCTGGTTGATCGCGTTCGACGTGACGTAGTTGGCGCCGACCAGCCACCCCTGCGCCCGGTACCAGCGGTCGGCGCGCTCGGTCGACCACCGGCTCGCTTCCGGTGGGACGGGGGGCGGTTGCGCCGCGGCGCGGGGCACCCGCGTCAGGGCGGCGCCTCCTGCCAGTAGCAGCGGCAACTTCAAGACCGTTCGGCGGTTCACGAAGCCACCACAAGTGCCGATGTGTTCAACCCCCCGCCAAGGAGTCGCGATCATTTACAGAAGAAATCGTACTCTCTGTCACGCAACGGATTTCAGCAAAAACTTGTCTGGACAGGGTCGACTCTTCAACCGGGGGAAAGGGCGGGTTGCGTGCCCTTCGGCTAAGCGGCCGTCAGAAGCAGTGCTCCTCGGCGGGGAAGGAGCCCGCGGCCACCTCTTGCGCGTATTGCGTTGCAGCCTTTCGCAATTCGGCCCCGACATCGGCGAACCGCTTGACGAACCGCGGCGGCTTGCCGCCGCTCAGGCCGGCCATGTCCTGCCAGACCAGGACCTGGGCGTCGCAGTTGGGACCGGCCCCGATCCCGATGGTCGGGATGGTGAGCTTGCCGGTGATCTGGGTGGCCAGCTCGGCGGGCACCATCTCCATCACGACGGAGAACGCGCCGGCCTCGGCGACGGCGATCGCGTCGTGCACGGTCTGCTCCGCGGCGTCGCCGCGGCCCTGCACCTTGAAGCCGCCCAGGCTGTTCACGCTTTGCGGCGTGAAGCCGATGTGGGCCATCACCGGGATGCCCGCCGCGGTCAGGCAGGCGATCTGGTCGGCCACCCGCTCGCCGCCCTCGAGCTTGACGGCGTGCGCGCCGCCCTCCTTCATGAACCGGGTCGCGGCGGCCAGCGCCGCGGCCGGGCCGGCCTCGTAGCTGCCGAACGGCAGGTCGGCGACGACCATCGCCTGCTGGGCGCCGCGCGCAACGCCGCGCACCAGCGGGATGAGTTCGTCGATCGAGACCGGAACCGTGGTGTCGTAGCCGTACACCACGTTGGCGGCCGAGTCACCGACCAGCAGCACCGGGATGCCGGCGTCGTCGAAGATCCGGGCGGTCGAATAGTCGTAGGCCGTGAGCATCGCCCACTTGTGGCCTTCGGCCTTCATTTTCTGCAGGTGGTGGGTGCGAATCCGCGTCGGCGGCTTGGGTTGCGCAGCCGGATTGGCACCATAAGGATTTTGCTCAGACATCATTGTCCCTGGTAGTGGTCGGATCGACCCTCGTGGCCATTGCGGTCCCCGGGTTCGCTGACTCCCGCCATTCTGCCATCTCGGGTGCGCGGTTGCACCGCCCGTGTGGTGTGAGTCATACCATTCTCCGCATGCAGCGGCTCAGCGGACTCGACGCCAGTTTCCTTTACCTCGAGACCGCCGCGCAGCCCATGCATGTTTGCTCGATCATCGAAGTGGACACGTCGACGATGCCGGGCGGCTACACCTTCGACCGGCTGCGCGACGCGCTGACGCTGCGCCTGAAGGCGATGCCGCAGTTCCGCGAGAAGCTCGCCGACAGCGCGCTGAACCTCGATCACCCGGTGTGGGTGGAGGACGAGAGCTTCGACGTGGACCGCCACCTGCACCGCATCGGGTTGCCGCCGCCGGGCGGCCGCAGCGAGTTGTCGGAAATCTGCGGGCACATCGCGTCGCTGCCGCTGGACCGGAGCCGTCCGCTGTGGGAGATGTGGGTCATCGAAGGCGTGGCGGGCGCCGATTCGGATCGGCTGGCAGTGATGACCAAGGTGCACCACTGCGGGGTGGACGGGGTGACGGGCGCGAATCTGATGTCGCAGCTGTGCGCCACCGAGGCCGACGCGCCCGCACCCGATCCGGTGGACGGCGTCGGCGGCGGCAGCGGATGGCAGATCGCCGCGGGCGGGTTGGTCCGGTTCGCCAGCCGGCCGCTGCGGCTGGCCAACGTGGTGCCCCAGACCGTGTCCTCGGTGGTCGCGACTGTGCGCAAGGCCGTCGAGGGCCAGGCGATGGCGCGTCCGTTCGCCGCGCCGCGGACGGCGTTCAACGCCTCCATCACCGGCCGCCGCAACATCGCGTACGCCCAGCTGGACCTCGAGGACGTCAAGACTGTCAAGAACCACTTCGGCGTCAAGGTCAACGACGTGGTGATGGCCCTGGTGTCCGGGGTGCTGCGCCAGTACCTGGCCGAGCGCGACGCGTTGCCCGACGCGTCGCTGGTGGCCTCCGTTCCGGTGTCGGTGCACGGAAAGTCGGATCGTCCGGGCCGCAACCAGGTTTCGGCCATGTTCTCCAGCCTGCACACCGAGATCGCCGATCCGGTCGAGCGGCTGGCGGCCATCGCCGAGGCGAATTCGCTTGCCAAGGAACACAGTTCGGCCATCGGCGCCTCACTGCTGCAGGACTGGACACAGTTCGCCGCGCCGGCCGTCTTTGGCGTCGCGATGCGGCTGTACGCCCGGACCCGGCTGACCGAGACCATGCCGGTGCACAACCTGGTGGTGTCCAACGTCCCGGGTCCGCAGGAGCCGCTGTACTTCCTGGGCTGCGAGGTCAAGGCGATGTATCCGCTGGGCCCGATCTTCCACGGCTCGGGGCTCAACATCACCGTGATGTCGCTGAACGGGACGTTGGACGTCGGGCTGATCTCATGCCCGGAGTTGCTGCCGGACCTGTGGGAGATGGCCGACGACTTCGCGGTGGCGATGGAAGAACTGCTCGCGGCCGTCGGCTAGTTCGCCGCCGGAGGCGCTCATCAGAATCTCAGGTTGGCTCTGGCAGCATATGTGGGCATGGGGTTGTCTCGCCGCGACAAGGTCGCGCGCACGCTGCTGATCTGGATGGCGCTCGCCGCCGTGGCGATGCTGCTCGGCGGCTGTCTCCGCGTCGTCGGCGGGCGCGCCGTCATGGCGGGGCCCAAGCTGGGCCAGCCGATCGAATGGACGCCGTGCCGCTCGTCCAACCCCAAGGCCAAGATCCCCAGCGGCGCGATGTGCGGCCGGCTGGCGGTGCCCGTCGACTACGACCACCTCGACGGCGACGTGGCGACGCTGGCGATGGTTCGGTTTCCGGCGACGGGGGACAAGATCGGCTCGCTGGTGATCAATCCCGGCGGCCCCGGCGAGTCGGGCATCGACGCCGCGTTGAGCGTCGTGCAGACGTTGCCCAAGCGCATCCGCGAACGCTTCGACCTGGTCGGCTTCGACCCGCGCGGGGTGGGCAACTCGCGGCCGGCGATCTGGTGCAATTCCGATGCCGACAACGACCGGCTGCGCACCGAGCCGAACGTCGACTACAGCCCGGCCGGCGTGGCCCACATGGAGGACGAGACCAAGGAGTTCGTCGGCCGCTGCGTCGACAAGATGGGCAAGGACTTCCTCGCGAACGTGGGGACGGTCAACGTCGCCCGCGACCTGGACGCCATCCGCGCGGCGCTGGGCGACGACAAGCTGACCTATCTCGGCTACTCCTACGGCACCCGGATCGGCTCGGCCTACGCGGAGGCCTATCCCACCAAGGTGCGCGCGATGATCCTCGACGGCGCGGTCGACCCCAACGCCGACCAGATCGAGGCGGATCTGCGCCAGGCCAAGGGATTTCAGGACGCTTTCAACGACTTCGCCACCGATTGCGCCAAGCAGCCGACCTGCCCGCTGGGCACCGACCCGGCCAAGGCGGTCACCGTCTATCACAGCCTGGTCGACCCGATGGTGGACCCGAACAACGAGATGGTCGGCCGGCCGATACCCACCAAGGACCCGCGCGGGTTGAGTTATGCCGACGCCATCGTGGGGACCATCATGGCGCTGTATTCGCCGTCGCTGTGGCACCACCTGACCGACGGCCTGTCCGAGCTGGCCGACCACCGCGGCGACACGATGCTGGCGTTGGCCGACATGTACATGCGCCGCGACCCGCACGGCCACTACACCAATGCCACCGACGCCCGGGTCGCGATCAATTGCGTTGACCAGCCGGCGATTACGGACCGCGCCAAGGTGATCGACGAAGATCGCCGGTCCCGCGAGATCGCCCCGTTCATGAGCTACGGGCAGTTCACCGGCGACGCGCCGCTGGGCACCTGCGCGTTCTGGCCGGTGCCGCCGACGAGCAAGCCGCACGCCATCACGGCGCCCGGCCTGGCGCCGACGGTGGTGGTGTCGACCACGCACGACCCGGCGACCCCCTACAAGGCCGGCGTCGACTTGGCGCAGGAGCTGCGCGGCTCGTTGCTGACCTTCGATGGCACCCAGCACACGGTGGTCTTCCAGGGCGACAGCTGCATTGACGACTACGTGACGCAGTACCTGATCGGCGGCGACACGCCGCCGAGCGGCGCCAAGTGCTAGGGGTATTGCGGCGATTAGGTGGTGACGCGCCGCACTGGACCTTGAATGTGAGCTGGCGGTTTTCGTTGTGCGCCTAGGGCGGGGTTTCGGCGATTTTCCCGCCCCGGGCTCACATGGAACGCCCACGATTCACACCCAACGCCCGAAGACGCGACCAGGTGGCGACGCGCCGAGGCGAGATCAAGCCGTGACCATTTCGCGTTCGGACGGGTACTCGGTGCTGCAAATATTGACAGCCATGTCGCGCCTGAGACCGCTGAGCTCGGCGCTGCTGTCGTTCGGGATTCTGGTTGCGGGACAGCCGGTGCTGCCGATGCCGGTGGCCGGTGCGACCCCGGAACCGGGTGCGGGCCAGACCCCTACCCCGGCTCCGCCGGCCGCCGCGGCGCGCCCGCAGAACTGGGGCAGCTGCAGCCAATTCCTGACCGACACCAGCGACGTCCCCACCGCCCAGTGCACCACCGTGTCGGTCCCCGTCGACTACGCGAATCCCGGCGGCGCGCAGGCCAAGCTGGCGGTGATCCGGGTGCCCGCGACGGGCCGACGGATGGGATCGCTGTTGATCAACCCGGGCGGGCCGGGCGCGTCCGCGGTCGACATGGTCGCCGGCATGGCATCGGACCTGGAGAACAGCGATATCACCCGCAACTTCGACCTGGTCGGGTTCGACCCTCGAGGGGTGGGCCACTCGACCCCGCCGTTGCGCTGCCGCAGCGATGCCGACTTCGATGCGTTCCGCCGCGAACCGATGGTCGATTACAGCCCGGCCGGCGTGGCGCACATCGAGCAGATCAACCAGCACCTGGCCCAGCAATGCGCCAGCCGGATGGGCAACGCGTTCCTGGCCAACGCCGGCACCGCATCCGTCGCGCGCGACATGGACACGGTGCGCCAGGCGCTGGGCGACGAACAGATCAACTACCTCGGCTACAGCTACGGCACCGAGCTGGGCACCGCATACCTCGAGGCGTTCGGCGACCACGTTCGGGCGATGGTGCTCGACGGCGCCATCGACCCGACCGTTGACCCGGTCACCGAGAACATCAACCAAATGGCCGGATTCCAAACGGCTTTCAACGACTACGCCACCGACTGCGCCCGCTCGGCCGGATGCCCGCTGGGCACCGATCCGGCTCAATTCGTCAACCGCTACCACGCCCTGGTCGACCCGCTGGTCGCCAAGCCGGGCCGGACGTCGGACCCGCGCGGGCTGAGCTACGCCGACGCGACCACCGGCACCATCAATGCGCTTTACACCCCGGCGCACTGGAAGTACCTGACCAGTGGCCTGCTCGGGCTGCAGCGCGGCACCGACGCCGGCGACCTGTTGATGCTGGCCGACGATTACGAAGGCCGCGACAAGGCCGGGCACTACAGCAACGACCAGGACGCGTTCAACGCCGTGCGCTGCGTCGACGCCCCGACGCCGACGGACTCGGCGACCTGGGTCGCCGCGGATCAGAAGATGCGCCAGGTCGCCCCGTTCCTGAGCTTCGGGCAGTTCACCGGAAACGCGCCGCGCGACCTGTGCGCGCTGTGGCCGGTGCCCGCCACCTCGAGGCCGCATGCCGCGGCGCCGGTCGCGCGCGGCAAGGCCGTCGTCGTCTCCACGACGCACGACCCGGCGACGCCGTACCAGGCCGGCGTCAACCTGGCCCGGCAGCTCGGCGCGCCGCTGATCAGCTACGACGGCACCCAGCACACCGCCGTGTTCAACGGCGACCAGTGCGTGGACACCGCGGTGGTGCGTTACTTCGTCGCGGGCGCACTGCCGCCGGCTTCACTTCGGTGCCGGCCCTGAGCCAGTGGCAGCGTCGCGGTCATAAGTGCCGGCAACGGCACCGCCATCGGCGGCCGCGGTGGCACGGGCCTCCAGCGCACCCGAATCAAGGGCGGAGCCCCGCAACGGTTCTGAGCGGGCGTCGGTAACACAAAATTAACAGCGGTTGCCTACTGTTCGAGTTATGGATCGACAGAAGGAATTCGTCCTCCGCACGTTGGAGGAGCGAGACATCCGCTTCGTTCGGCTCTGGTTCACCGATGTGCTCGGCTACCTGAAGTCCGTAGCCATCGCGCCGGCCGAACTCGAAGGCGCCTTCGAGGAGGGCATCGGCTTCGACGGATCCTCGATCGAGGGCTTCGCACGCGTCTCCGAATCCGACACCGTCGCCAACCCCGACCCGTCGACCTTCCAGGTGCTGCCCTGGGCGACCCCGTCCGGCCACCACCACTCCGCGCGGATGTTCTGCGACATCACCATGCCCGACGGCTCGCCGTCGTGGGCGGACCCCCGGCATGTGCTGCGCCGCCAACTGCAGAAGGCCAACGACCTCGGCTTTTCCTGCTACGTGCACCCCGAAATCGAATTCTTCCTGCTGGAGTCCGGCCCCAACGACGGGTCGAGGCCCATCCCCGTCGACAGCGCGGGCTACTTCGACCAGGCGGTGCACGACTCCGCCTCCAACTTCCGCCGGGACGCCATCGAGGCCCTCGAGTTCATGGGCATCTCGGTCGAGTTCAGCCATCACGAGGGCGCGCCCGGTCAGCAGGAGATCGACCTGCGCTTCGCCGACGCGCTGTCAATGGCCGACAACGTCATGACGTTCCGCTACGTCATCAAGGAAGTCGCGATCGAAAACGGCGCGCGGGCGTCGTTCATGCCCAAGCCCTTCGCCGAACACCCCGGCTCGGCCATGCACACCCACATGAGCCTGTTCGAGGGCGACGTCAACGCCTTCCACAGCACCGACGACCCGCTGCAACTCTCGGACGTGGGCAAGTCGTTCATCGCCGGGATCCTCGAGCACGCCTCGGAGATCAGCGCCGTCACCAACCAATGGGTCAACTCCTACAAGCGGCTGGTGCAGGGCGGCGAGGCGCCCACCAACGCCTCGTGGGGGGCGGCCAACCGGTCGGCCCTGGTGCGCGTCCCGATGTACACGCCGCACAAGACGTCGTCGCGGCGGATCGAGGTGCGCAGCCCCGACTCGGCGTGCAACCCGTACCTGGCGTTCGCCGTGCTGCTGGCCGCCGGATTGCGCGGCGTGGAGAAGGGCTACGTGCTGGGGCCGCAGGCCGAGGACAACGTGTGGGACCTGACGCCCGAGGAACGCCTCACGATGGGATATCGCGAGCTGCCCACCAGCCTCGACGCCGCCCTTCGATCGATGGAGGCCTCCGAGCTCGTCGCGGAAACCTTGGGGGAGCACGTGTTTGACTTCTTCCTGCGCAACAAGCGCACGGAATGGGCGAACTACCGCAGCCACGTCACGCCCTACGAGCTGCGCACCTACCTGTCGCTCTAGCTCACACC
Organism: Mycobacterium sp. E796; assembly: GCF_001672815.1. GTDB lineage: Bacteria > Actinomycetota > Actinomycetes > Mycobacteriales > Mycobacteriaceae > Mycobacterium. The sequence continues at coordinate 9,199 of NZ_LZKK01000168.1, forward strand.
GTGCGCCGATCCGTCTGAGAGACCGGCGGCTTGCGCTACGGTCGTGGTCGTGACCAAACCCGCGACCGAACGACCCCGGCTGCCCAGCGTGGGCCGCCTCGGGTTGATCGACCCGCCCGCGGGTGATCGCCTGGCAGAGCTGGGTTGGTACGAGCGCGACGACCAGAATTACGTCGACCGGTTGTGGGCGTTGTCCCGCGCGCCCGATCCCGACGCCGCGCTGCGGGTGCTGGTGCGGCTGTGGGAGAACCCGGACAGCGATTGGGACGAACTGAGCGCCGCGCTGCTCACCGAACGCGGGCTGCGCGGGCGGCTGTTCGGGGTGCTCGGCTCGTCGCTGGCCCTCGGGGATCACCTCGCCGCCAACCCGCAGTCCTGGAAGTTGTTGCGGGGCAAGGCCAACCTGCCCTCGCGCGACGAATTGTGCGCGACGTTCCTCGAGTGCGTCGACGAGGCACTGAGCGCCCCCAGGTCGGCGTTGGAACGCCTGCGCATCCTGTACCGCGACCAGCTGCTGGTGTTGGCGGCCCTCGACCTGGCCGCCACGGTCGAGGACGAGCCGGTGCTCCCGTTCACCGTGGTGGGCGCCCAGCTGTCGGACCTCGCGGACGCCGCGCTGGCCGCCGCGCTGAGGGTGGCCGAGGTCAGCGTGTGCGGCGACGGCACGCCGCCGCGGCTGGCGGTCATCGCGATGGGCAAATGCGGTGCGCGCGAACTGAACTACGTCAGCGACGTCGACGTCATCTTCGTCGGCGAGCGCGCGGACGCGGTCACCACCCGGGTGGCCAGCGAGATGATGCGGGTGGCGTCGTCGGCCTTCTTCCAGGTCGACGCCGGGCTGCGCCCGGAGGGCCGCAGCGGCGAGTTGGTGCGCACCCTCGAATCGCACATCGCCTACTACCAGCGCTGGGCCAAGACGTGGGAGTTCCAGGCGCTGCTGAAAGCCCGGGCGGCCGTCGGCGACGCCGAGCTCGGCGAGCGCTACCTGGCCGCGTTGACGCCCATGGTCTGGGTCGCCTGCGAGCGTGAGGATTTCGTCGTCGAGGTCCAGGCCATGCGCCGCCGGGTGGAGCGGCTGGTGCCCGCCGAGGTCCGCGGCCGCGAGATCAAGCTCGGCAGCGGCGGGCTTCGGGACGTGGAGTTCGCGGTGCAGCTGCTGCAGCTGGTGCACGGCCGCAGCGACGAGTCGCTGCACGTGGCCTCGACGGTGGACGCGCTGGACGCGCTGGGCCAAGGCGGCTACATCGGACGCGAGGACGCGGCGAACCTGACCGCGTCCTACGAGTTCCTGCGGCTGCTCGAGCACCGGCTGCAACTGCAGCGGCTCAAGCGCACCCATCTGCTGCCGGAGGCCGATGACGAGGAGGCGGTGCGCTGGCTGGCGCGCGCGGCCCACATTCGCCCCGACGGCCGCCACGATGCGGCGGGGGTGCTGCGCGAGGAGCTCCGGCACCAGAACGTGCGGGTGTCAGGCCTGCACGCCAAGCTGTTCTATCAGCCGCTGCTGGAGTCGATCGGGCCGGCCGGTTTGGAGATCGCGCACGGCATCACCTCCGAGGGCGCCGAGCGCCAGCTGGCGGCGCTGGGCTATGAGGGCCCGCAGACCGCGCTGAAGCACATGTCGGCGCTGGTCAACCAGAGCGGGCGGCGCGGCCGGGTGCAGTCGGTGCTGCTGCCGAGGCTGCTCAACTGGATGTCGTATGCGCCCGATCCCGACGGCGGGCTGCTGGCGTACCGACGCCTGTCGGAGGCGCTGAGCGGGGAGAGGTGGTACCTGTCCACGCTGCGCGACAAGCCCGCGGTGGCCCGGCGGCTCATGCACGTGTTGGGAACGTCGGCCTACGTGCCGGACCTGCTGATGCGCGCGCCCCGGGTGATTCAGGATTACGGCGACGGCCCGGGCGGGCCCAAGCTGCTCGAGACCGACCCCGCCACGGTGGCCCGGGCGCTGATCGCGTCGGCGAGCCGCCACCCCGACCCGGTGCGGGCGATCGCGGCCGCGCGCGCGCTGCGGCGCCGCGAGCTGGCCCGCATCGGCTCGGCCGACCTGCTCGGTTTCCTCGAGGTCACCGACGTGTGCAAGGCGCTCACGTCGGTGTGGGTGGCCGTGCTGCAGGCCGCCCTGGACGCGATGATCCGGGCCAACCTGCCCGATGACAAAAGGGCGCCGGCGGCCATTGCGGTCATCGGCATGGGCAGGCTGGGCGGCGCCGAGCTGGGCTACGGGTCCGACGCCGACGTGATGTTCGTCTGCGAGCCGGCCCACGGCGTCGACGACTCGCAGGCGGTGCGGTGGTCGACGACGATCGCCGAGCAGGTGCGGGCGCTGCTGGGCACGCCCAGCGTCGACCCGCCGCTCGAGGTGGACGCGAACCTGCGGCCCGAGGGGCGCAGCGGCCCGCTGGTCCGCACGCTCAGTTCCTACACCGCCTATTACTCACAGTGGGCGCAGCCGTGGGAGATTCAGGCGCTGCTGCGCGCGCACGCGGTCGCCGGCGACGCCGAGTTGGGCCAGCGGTTCTTGGTGATGGCCGACCAGACGCGTTACCCACCCGACGGCGTGTCGGCGGAGGCGGTGCGCGAAATCCGCCGCATCAAGGCCCGCGTCGAGTCCGAGCGGCTGCCGCGGGGTGCGGACCCCAACACCCACACCAAGCTGGGGCGCGGCGGACTGGCCGACATCGAATGGACCGTGCAGCTCATGCAACTGCGGCACGCGCACGAGGTGCCCGCGCTGCACAACACGTCGACGCTGGAATCCCTGGACGCCATCGCCGCGGCAGGCCTGGTGCCCGCCGAGGACGTGGACCTGCTGCGGCAGGCCTGGCTGACCGCCACACGGGCGCGCAACGCGCTCGTGTTGGTTCGCGGCAAGCCCACCGACCAGCTGCCGGGGCCGGGCCGTCAGCTCAAGGCGGTCGCGGTGGCCGCGGGTTGGTCGTCCGACGACGGCGGCGAGTTCTTGGACAATTATCTGCGGGTAACGCGCCGGGCAAAAGCGGTGGTGCGCAAGGTGTTTGGAAGTTGAGTCAGGAGGCCGGCGCGTTGGACGCCACATTCGAGGTGCTCAGCGCGGCGGAAGCCCAACGCGTGACGGCCCTGTACACCCCGCTGGCCGATGCGGTCCGCGACCTCATCGACGCCACGATCCGGACCGAGGCCGACGAGGGCGTCGTCGCCGACGCGCGATCCGCGATCGAGGAAGTCACCAAGTCGCTGCGGCAACGGACGCGGCCGATGGGGGTGACCTACCGCGTCGACGGCGGTCGCCCGCTGACGCTCGGCAACGCCGCGATCGGCCTCGGCAACCCGATCGCCCCGCCGGTGATCGTCCACCACGACGGCGGCGGCCGCTGCTGGAGCGAGTTCGTCCTAGGGACGGCCTACGAGGGCCCGCCCAAGCTGGTGCACGGCGGGGTGAGCGCCCTGGTGCTCGACCACATGCTGGGCGAGGCGGCCAGCGAGGGGCTCTCCAAGCCGCGTTTCACCGGGACCATCACCGTGAAGTACCTGCGCGGCACCCCGCTGGGCGCGCTGCGCTCCGAGGCGTGGGTTGACCGCAAGGAGGGAGTCAAAGTCTTTGCGCGCGGGACTATTTCGGACGCGCACGGGGTCACCGTCGAGGCCGAGGGCGTCTTCATCGAGCCGTCGTGGGCGAGGGAAGCCGAATGAAGTTCTACGTCAGCAGCGCCTTCTTGAACACCCGGGAGATCGTCGAGATCGCCAAGGCGGCCGACGAACTCGGCTACGACGGAGTCGGCATCCCGGACCACGTCGTCAACCTGGAGACCCTGGACACCCCGTACCCGTACACCAGGGACGGCCAACGACGCTGGCAGCCCTTCACCGACTGGCCCGACCCGTGGGTCCTCGTCGGCGCGCTGGCCCAGGTCACCACCCGGCTGCGGTTCGTCACCACCGTCTACATTCCCGCCATGCGCAACCCGTACTCGGCGGCGAAAGCCATTGGCACTGCGGCGGTTTTGGCGTCCGGCCGGGTGGAGCTCGGGATCGGTGTCGGGTGGTGCCGCGAGGAGTTCGCCTTGATGGGTGAGCGGTTCGAGGCCCGCGGCAAACGCACCGACGAGATCATCGAGCTGATGCGGGCGCTGTGGCGACCGGGCTGGGCCGAGTTCGAGGGCGCGTTCTACCGGACACCGCGCCTGGAAATGGAGCCGACGCCGCCGCCGATACCCGTGTATGTCGGCGGGCTCAGCGACATCGCGCTGCGCCGCGCCGCCCGCAACGACGGCTGGATCGGCGACCTGATCAAGACCGATCGGGCCATCGAGGCCGTGGGCCGGCTGCGGGAACTGCGGGCCGAACTCGGCTTGTCCATGGACGATTTCACCATCCTGACCCCGCTCACCGACGCCTTCACCACGGCCGACTATCAGCACGCCGCGGACGCCGGCATCACCGGCATCATCACCATGCCGTGGATGTTCTACTCCGGCCCAGACGCCACCCTGGCCGACAAGATCGACGGCATGCAGCGCTTCCGCAAGGACCTGTCGCTCGACGGCTAGAATTTGCCGGTGGCTTTCACGGTCGTTTTCAGCAACGGTGAACCGCGCGATTACGGCGCCTTCGACAGCTACGAGGTCACCGACGCGGGAGTGCTGATCATCTCGATGCATCGCGAAGACGTCGAGCGGCATTACGTCGCGCCGGGCGGCTGGCTGGAGGTCGTCGAAATGGCCGAGGGGCAGCCGGTGCGGATGACCCGCGGAATCCTGGGCCGCCGCCCCGGCTGAGGTGGCGAGCAGACGTAAAAGCCCCCGCACGCTCGGCGTGTCGGGGGCTTTTACGTCTGGTCGTGGGGCTTACACGTCGAAGTAGAGCGAGAACTCGTAGGGGTGCGGCCGGATCTGGACCGGCAGGATCTCGTACTCGCGCTTGAAGTTGATCCACGTCTCGATCAGGTCGGGCGTGAAAACGCCGCCCTCAGTGAGGTATTCGTGGTCGGCCTCCAGCCGGTCGATCACCGCGGACAGCTGGGTCGGCGCCTGCGGGATGTTGGCGGCCTCCTCGGGCGGCAGCTCGTAGAGGTCCTTGTCGACCGGCGCCTGCGGCTCGATTTTGTTCTTGATGCCGTCCAAGCCGGCCATCAGCATGGCCGAGAACGCCAGGTACGGGTTGCCCGACGAGTCGGGGCAACGGAACTCCAGCCGCTTGGCCTTCGGGTTGCTGCCCGTGATCGGGATCCGCACGCACGCCGAACGGTTGCGCTGGCTGTACACCAGGTTGATCGGCGCCTCGAAGCCCGGCACCAGCCGCTTGTAGGAGTTCACCGTCGGGTTGGTGAACGCCAGCAGCGACGGGGCGTGGTGCAGCAGTCCGCCGATGTAGTGCCGCGCGATGTCCGACAGGCCGGCGTAGCCGGTCTCGTCATACATCAGCGGGCTGCCGTCCTTCCACAGCGACTGGTGGGTGTGCATCCCGGAGCCGTTGTCGCCGAACAGCGGCTTGGGCATGAAGGTGACGGTCTTGCCGGCCTGCCACGCGGTGTTCTTGACGATGTACTTGTACAGCTGCATGTCGTCGGCCGCGTGCAGCAGCGTGTTGAACTTGTAGTTGATCTCGGCCTGGCCGCCGCTGCCGACCTCGTGGTGGCCTTTCTCCAGGCTGAAGCCTGATTTGATGAGGTTCGACAACATGTCAGCGCGCAAGTCGACGTAGTGGTCGACCGGAGCGACCGGGAAATACCCGCCCTTCGGGCGGACCTTGTAGCCGCGGTTGGGGCTGCCGTCGCTTTCGTTGGGCTCACCCGTGTTCCACCAGCCGGAGATCGCGTCCACCTCGTAGAAGGAGCCGTTGGTGCGCGAGTCGAAGCTCACCGAGTCGAAGATGTAGAACTCGGCCTCGGCGCCGAAATACGCGGTGTCGGCGACCCCGGTGCTGATCAAGTAGTTCTCCGCCTTGCGCGCGATGTTGCGCGGGTCGCGCGAGTAGGGCTCGAGGGTGAACGGGTCGTGCACGAAGAAGTTCAGGTTCAGCGTCTTGTGCTCGGTGAACAGGTCGATCTGGGCCGTCGCGGGGTCGGGCAGGAGCAACATGTCGGACTCGTGGATCGACTGGAACCCGCGAATCGAGGAGCCGTCGAAGGCCAAGCCGTCCTCGAACACGCTCTCGTCGAAGAACGAAATCGGAATCGTGAAGTGCTGCATGATGCCTGGCAAGTCACAGAACCGGACGTCGACAAATTCGACGTTCTCGTCCTTGGCGAGTTTGAAGACGTCGTCGGGTGTCTTTTCCGTCACAGAATTGCTCCTTTACTTGGTGATCCGCGGCCTGACGCTATGGAGCTTGTGTTGCCCGTCAGTCAACCCGATGTTGCGCAGAGGTTACGTGACCACGCTTCCCCGCACCAGAATCCGGGTCGCCGGCGGGTTCTATTGTGGGGCCATGGACGGCAGCATCGTATCTGGTCCGCATGACGGACACACCGTCGCATCCCCGCCGGGTCGCGGGCGTACGCGGCGGTTCCACCGGGCCGTCGGAAGCCGCCCGTGACCGACGGTTTGCCGGGATCGCGGTCCGCTTATCCGGGTGAGAGCCTCGGCCTGCCGCAGACCGGTCCCGGATCCCTGGCGCCGATGGGCCGACGGCTGGTCGCGCTGATGATCGACTGGCTGATTTCCTACGGCTTGGGCGCGCTGGCCATGGCGTTCGGCCTGTTTTCCCAGCGGACGCTGGCGACCGCGGTGCTGGTGATCTGGTTCGTGCTCGGGGTGGTGGCGGTGCGGCTGTTCAGCTTCACGCCGGGGCAGTTGGCGCTGGGTCTGCAGGTGGCGTCGGTGGACGGCCGGGTGCCGGTCGGCCTCGGCCGGTTGGTGGCGCGCGGGCTGCTCATCGCGACGGTCATCCCGGCGCTGTTCACCGACTCCGACGGCCGCGGCCTGCACGATCGGCTGACAGGGACGGCCGTGCTGCGGCGGTGACGGTGACCCGTGTTACCTGCGGCGCACCGTGCGCTGCACGCCGCGCATCTTGCCGGCGTTCGGCAGCGGCCCCTTGGGCATGACGCCGGCGCCGGCGCGCGAGCCCAGGGCGGCCAGCCGCGACTCCAGCGTGTCCATCTGCTTGGCGGTGATGTTGGCCGGAAGCTTGGTGAGGTGGCGCTCCAGCTTGCCCAGCGGCACCTCGCCCTCGCCGTTACCGACGACGATGTCGTAGATCGGCACCTCGCCCACCAGCCTGGCGGTGCGCTTCTTCTCCTGGGCCAGCAGCGGTTTGACCCGGGCCGCCGATCCCTCGCCGACCAGGATCACGCCGGGCCGGCCGAGCACCCGGTGCACCGCGTCGAAGTGGCCGGTCGCGGCGACCCCGGGGGTCACCCGCCACTTGCCCCGCAGGTTGTCCAGCACCCACGCGGCCGCGCCGGTCTGACCTTCGGCTTTGCTGTAGACCGCGCGCTGGGCCCGGCGGCTGAAGATGATGAACGCCACCAGGGCGCCCAGCAGCACGCCGAACGGGATCATCGTGATCATGGTCAGCCCGCCGGCCCAGATGCCGACCGCCACCGCGGCGCCCACGATCAGCACAAAGGCGCCGATCATGTACGGCAGCAGGCGCTTGTCCTCCTTGCGCTGCATGTTGAACGCCTGCCACAACTGGCCGCGGCGCTCCTTCGCGGCGGCCTTGCGGGCGGCGGTTGCCTGAGCCCGGGCGGCCTTGTTCTCGGCGGCGGTGCGGGGTTTAGCCATAATCACCAAGGATACGTTCGGCCACCGAACGCCGGGAGACTCAGGCCGTCGAGGCGCGGCCGCGCACGGCTTGGTCGTAGAGCCGCCCGGCCCGATACGACGACCGCACCAGCGGCCCGGAGAGCACCCCGGAGAAGCCGAGGCCCTCGGCGTGCCGGGCGAACTCGTCGAACTCCTCGGGCGTCACCCAGCGCTCGACCGGGTGGTGGCGCGACGTCGGGCGCAGGTATTGGGTGATGGTGACGATGTCGCAGCCGGCGTCGCGCAGGTCGGCCAGCGCGCCGCGCACCTCGTCGGCGGTTTCGCCCAGCCCGAGGATGAGGTTGCTCTTGGTGATCAGGCCGATGTCGCGGGCCGCGGTGAGCACGTCCAGGCTGCGCCGGTAGGTGAAGGCGGGCCGGATCCGCTTGAAGATCCGCGGCACCGTTTCGACGTTGTGCGCCAACACTTCCGGGCGTGACTCGAACACCTCCGCGAGCCGCTCGGGGGCGCCGTTGAAGTCGGGGATCAACAGCTCGACGCCGGTCGACGGGTTGAGCTCCTTGATGGCCCGCACCGTCTCGGCGTAGAGCCAGGCGCCGCCGTCGGGCAGGTCGTCACGCGCGACGCCGGTGATGGTCGCGTAGCGCAGTCCCATCGTCTGCACGCTCTCGGCGACCCGCCGGGGCTCGTCGCGGTCCAGCGCCGCCGGTTTTCCGGTGTCGATCTGGCAGAAGTCGCAGCGACGGGTGCACTGGTCGCCGCCGATCAGGAAGGTGGCCTCCCGGTCCTCCCAGCATTCGAAGATGTTGGGGCAGCCGGCCTCCTCGCACACCGTGTGCAGGCCCTCCCGGCGGACCAGGCCCTTCAATTGGGTGTATTCCGGACCCATCCGGGCCCTGACCTTGATCCACGGCGGCTTGCGTTCGATCGGGGTCTGCGCGTTGCGCACCTCCAGGCGCAGCAGCTTGCGGCCTTCGGGAGCGACAGTCACATCGTTGATGCTACGCGGGCAACCGGGTGGTCACGCACCGGAAGCGCGCCGTCCAGGGCGTCGCAGACGGCGGCGGCGACCGCCGCCCGCACCTCGTCGACGGCGACGGTGCGCCGCAGTTCGGCGGACAGCGACGTCACTCCGGCGTCGCTGATGCCGCACGGGACGATCGAGTGGTAGGCGCCCAGGTCGCAGTCGCAGTTCAGGGCGAACCCGTGCAGCGTGGTCGCCCGCGACACCCGCACGCCGATGGCGGCGACCTTGCGGGCCGGCCGGCCGCCGCCGGCGGGCACCCAGACCCCGGAGCGGCCGTCGACCCGGGCGGTGTCCAGGCCCAGGTCGCCGCACACCTTGATGAGCGCTTCCTCAAGGCGCCGAACGTATTTGACGACGTCGAGCGGCTCGGCCAGCCCGATGATCGGGTAACCGACCAGCTGCCCGGGGCCGTGCCAGGTGATCTTGCCGCCGCGGTCGGTGTCGACCACCGGCGTCCCGTCAGCCGGTCGCTCGTGCGCCTCGGTCCGCCGCCCGGCGGTGTAGACCGCCGGGTGCTCCAGCAGCAGTAGGGTGTCGGGCCCGCCGGCGACCCGGGCGTCGGCCAGATCGCGCTGCAGCTGCCAGGCGGTGCGGTATTCGACCGTCCCGAGCTGGCGGACGTCGATCGCGGCCGAACTCGACCGGATGGAATCACTCACCCCGCCGACGCTACTCGGCCCGCCCTCGGCAGGCGACGCGACGCTACTAATCGTGATCGCGGCGGGCCGTGGCGTAGGCGAGCGCCTCGCCAATTGTGTTGTGGTGGAACTCGAAACCGGCGCGCTCCAGCGCGGACGGGATCGCGCGCTGACCGGTGAGCAGCCCCTCGTCGGCGAACTCCCCGAGCGCGGCCCGCACCGCGAAACCGGGCAGCATCAACGGGGTCGGGCGATTGAGCGCACGGCCGAACGCGGTGGTGAACTCCGCGTTGGTCACCGGCGCCGGTCCGGTCAGGTTCACCGGTCCCGACAGCGACGGGTGAGAGATGGCGAACAGCAGCGCCCGCACCTCGTCTTCCAGGGTGATCCATGACATGTATTGCCGGCCGCTGCCCAGCCGGGCGCCCAGGCCCGCCGCGAACAACGGCCGCAGCCGGCGCAGCGCACCACCCGACTTTGCCAACACCAGGCCGGTGCGGGCCAGCACCACCCGGGTGCCGGCGTATTGGGCGGGCAGCGTCGCGGCCTCCCAGTCCTCGCACAGCTGCGCGAGGAAACCGCTTCCCGCCCGGGCGTTTTCGTCGACCACCCGGTCCCTGGTGTTGCCGTAGTAGCCGACCGCGCTGGCGTTGATCAGCGTTTCGACGCCGGCGTCGGCGACTGCGTTGGCCAGCACCTCCGTGGGAGCGATGCGGCTGTCGCGCAGGCTCTGCTTGAAGGCGCCCGACCAACGGCGCTGCCCGACGTTGACGCCGCACAGGTTGACGACGGCGTCGACGTCGACCAGCGCGTCGGCGTCGAACTCGCCGCTCTCCGGATGCCAGTGCAGCTCTTCGGAATTCGTCGGCGTGCGGCGCACGATTCGCAGCACCGGGTGGTCGGCGGCGCGCAGCGCGGCGGCCAGGGCGGAGCCGATCAGGCCGGAGGAACCCGCTATCGCGATGACGGGCTTGGGCACCTCGTCAGAGCCCCAGATCAGCCTCGAAGGCTCCCTCTTCGAGCCGGTTCTTGATCGTGGTGAGGAAACGTCCGGCGTCGGCGCCGTCGATCAGCCGGTGGTCGTAGGTCAGCGGGAGATAGCAGATCGAGCGGACGCCGATCGACTCGTTGCCGAACTCGTCCACGATCACCCGCGGCCGCTTGACGATCGCGCCGGTGCCCAGCATGGCCGCCTGCGGCGGAACCAGGATCGGTGTGTCGAACAGGGCGCCCTGGCTGCCGATGTTGGTGATCGTGAAGGTGCCGCCGGACAGCTCGTCGGGCTTCAGGTTGCCCGACCGGGCGCGCTCGGCGATGTCGGCGATGGCCCGGGCCAGCCCGGCCAGCGACAGGTCGCCGGCGTTGTGGACGACGGGGGAGAGCAGGCCCTGCTCGGTGTCGACCGCGAAGCCGAGGTGCTCGGCGTCGTAGTAGGTGATCTCCTTGGTTTGCTCGTTGTAGCTGGCGTTGATGTTGGGGTGGATCTTGAGCGCGTCGATCACGGCGCGGGCGATGAACGGCAGGTAGGTCAGGTTCACCCCCTCACGCTCGGCGAACGACGACTTGGCCCGGGCCCGCAGCCCCACGATCTTGGTCATGTCGACCTCGTGGGTCTGGGTGAGCTGGGCCGTGGCCTGCAGCGATTCGCGCGTCTTGGCCGCCGTGAGCTGCCGGATCCGGCTGGCCTTCTGGGTGGTGCCGCGCAGGTGGGCCAGCGCGGGCGCCGGGGTGGGCGCGGCGGCGGGAGCCGCCTTGCCCTCCGAGGCCGGGGCGGCGGCGGGCGCCGCGGCCGGTGGGGGCGCCTGCTTCGCCTGCTCCTTCTTCTGTGCCGCCGCGAGCACGTCCTGCTTGCGGATGCGACCGCCGACGCCGGTGCCGGCAACCTCGGAGAGGTCGATGTTGTTCTCGTTGGCCAGCTTTCGCACCAGCGGGGTCACGTACGGCGCGCCGTCCGCGCTCGGGCCGCCGGCCTGCGCCGCGGCGGGTGGGGCCGGCGCGGATTCGGGTTGCGGCGCCGGTGCGGGTTTGGCCGCCGCGGGCTCCGGTTTGGGTTCGGGCTTGGGCTCCGGCTTTGGCTCGGGTTGGGGTGCGGGCGGCGCCGGGGGCGCCGAGGGTGCCGGCGCGGCGGCCTCCGTTCCGGCGCCGATCCGGGCCAGCTCGCCGCCGACCGGGACGGTCGCGTCCTCCTCGGCGGTGATGCTCACCAGGACGCCGGCCACCGGCGAAGGGATCTCGGTGTCCACCTTGTCGGTGGACACCTCCACCAGCGGCTCGTCGACCTGAACCGAATCGCCGACCTTCTTCAACCAGCGGGTCACGGTGCCCTCGGCCACCGACTCGCCGAGCTCGGGCATCAGCACCGGCTTGGAGTCGCCGGAACCGCCGCCCGACGCGGCCGGCTGGGCGGCCGGGGCCGGGGCCGGCGGCTCGGGTTCGGGCTGGGCCTGGGCCTGCGGTTCGGGCTGGGGCTCCGGCTCCGGCTGCGGTTCCGGTTGGCTGGGCTCCTGGGGTTGGGCCTGGGGTTGCTCTCCCGCGTCGCCGATCACCGCCAATTCGCCGCCGACCTCGACCGTGTCGTCCTCCTGGGCGACGATCTTGGTCAGCACGCCGGCGGCCGGTGACGGTATCTCGGTGTCCACCTTGTCGGTCGACACCTCGACGAGGGGCTCGTCGAGTTCGACCGTGTCGCCCTCCTGCTTGAGCCAGCGGGTGACCGTCCCCTCGGTGACGCTCTCACCGAGTGCCGGCATCTGGACGGAGAAGGCCATCTTTTCTGACTCCTCGATCGCTCGTGGGTCGGGGCGGGTCGACTATCAAAACTATCCTGTCACTGCGCATTCGTCGGCACACATCCAGGGCGACCGCGTTCGGGTACCGGGTCGGCGCCGACGCGCTTGCTACCGTGTGGCCACTGGCCTCAGGGGCCAGTCACAGCGGGAGGTTCGATGCCGGAGCTACAGCAGGTACCCCAGCGATTCGTCGACAGCACCGACGGCGTGCGCATCGCCGTATACGAGGAGGGCCACCGCGAGGGCCCGACGGTCGTGCTGGTGCACGGCTTCCCCGACTCGCACGTGCTGTGGGACGGCGTCGTCCCGCAGCTGGCCGAGCGGTTCCGCGTCATCCGCTACGACAACCGTGGCGTCGGCATGACGTCGGCGCCGAAGGCGGTCTCCGCCTACACCATGGCCCGTTTCGCCGACGACTTCGCCGCGGTGATCGGCGAGCTGAGCGCCGGCCAGCCGGTGCACGTGCTGGCCCACGACTGGGGTTCGGTGGGCATTTGGGAGTACCTGAAGCGGCCGGGCGCGAGCGACCGGGTCGCCTCGTTCACGTCGGTGTCCGGCCCCAGCCATGAGCAGCTGGTCGACTACATGTTCAGCGGGCTGCGCCAGCCCTGGCGCCCGCGCAGGTTCCTGCGCTCGATCACCCAGGCGCTGCGGCTGACCTACATGGTGTTCTTCTCGATCCCGGTGCTGGCGCCCCTGGGCCTGCGGCTGGCGCTGTCGGTCCCGGCCCTGCGGCGCAACGCCGTCGACAACATCCCCGCCGATAAGATCCATCATTCGGACAAACTGGCCTCCGACGCCGCCCGTTCGGTGAAGACCTACCCGGCCAACTACTTTCGCTCGTTCTCCATGCGTGGCCGGCCGCAGACCGTGGACGTGCCGGTGCAGCTCATCGTCAACACCCGCGACAAGTACGTGCGGCCCTACTCGTTCGACGAAACCGCGCGCTGGGTGCCGCGGTTGTGGCGCCGCGACATCCGCGCCGGCCACTTCTCGCCGATGTCGCACCCGCAGGTGATGGCGGCCGCGGTGCACGACTTCGCCGACCTGGTCGAGGGCAAACCGCCGAGCCGGGCCATGCTGCGCGCGCAGGTCGGGCGTCCCCGCGAGTACTTCGGCGACACCCTGGTGTCGGTCACCGGCGCGGGCAGCGGCATCGGGCGGGAGACCGCGTTCGCCTTCGCGCGCGAGGGCGCCGAGCTGGTCGTCAGCGACATCGACGAGGCGACCGTCAAGGAGACCGCCGCCGAGATCGTCGCGCGCGGCGGCGTCGCGCACGCGTACGTGCTCGACGTCTCCGACGCCGACGCCGTCGAGGCGTTCGCCGAGCGCGTCAGCGCAGAGCACGGCGTCCCCGACATCGTGGTCAACAACGCCGGCATCGGTGCGGCCGGGGGATTCCTGGACACCCCCGCCGAGCAGTTCGACCGGGTCCTCGACATCAACCTGGGCGGTGTGGTCAACGGTTGCCGGTCCTTCGGCAGGCGCCTCGTCGAGCGCGGCACCGGCGGCTACATCGTCAACGTGGCGTCCATGGCCGCCTTTTCGCCGTTGGGGTCGCTGAGCGCCTACTGCACCTCCAAGGCGGCGACCTACATGTTCTCCGACTGTCTGCGGGCCGAACTCGACGTGGCCGGCGTGGGGCTGACCACCATCTGTCCCGGTGTCATCAACACCAACATCATCAGCACCACCCGCTTCACCGCGCCGGGGGACAAGGACAAGCTCATCGACGAGCGGCGCGGCCAGATCGCCCGGATGTTCGCGCTGCGCCACTACGGGCCGGACAAGGTCGCCAAGGCGATCCTGTCGTCGGTGAAGAAAAAGAAGCCGATTCGGCCCGTCGCTCCGGAGGCCTACGCCCTCTATGGCCTGTCCCGCGTGGCGCCGCAGGCGTTGCGCAACGCCGCGCGGGTGCGGGTGATCTAGTTCAATGGTGGCGACCCGCTTCGCCCGGCTACGCCGCGCTCGCGATCGCCACTAAACCCCCGTCTGTCGGGCGCCTTGGCGCCCCATCGCCACCCCACCGCCGACGGCGAGGAGCCCGACGACGGCCAGCGGGATGGTCCAGCTGCGCCGGGTGTTGACCGCCGACTGGCATTGCGCCACGTAGTCGGTGTGGGGGAGGACCTGGTTCAGGATCGGGATGTTGGCGCCGTTCTTGTCGTTGGCATTCCGGGCGCTGGACAAATCGGTGGCGATTCCGTTCCCGCATGACACGGAATTGCCGCTGCCGTCCGACACGGACACCGGCACCAGCAACCCGATTATGCCGGCCAATAAAAGCACCGCGCCCACCGCGATGATCAACCGTCGCACAGTCACAATTGGCCTCCCGTCACCCGCGAGTTTGGTAACGGCGTAGTAACCGCTGGCCGCGGCCCCTAAACGTTTTGCCGCCGCCCGATCCCGCGCATGGTTTCCGCCGACCGGGGTATCCGGACGCCATGACATTGGCTGCAACCCGCGAGGTAAGGGCTTCCCGCCAGCAGATCTGGGACACGATGACCGACGGCTGGACGTACGCGCAGTGGGTGGTGGGCAACAGCCGGACCCGCGCGGTCGACCCGAATTGGCCGCAGCCCGGCACCGCGATCAAGCACTCGGTGGGGGTCTGGCCGCTGGTCATCAGCGATGCGACCGTGTCCGAAAGCTGCACGCCGGGTGAGGAACTCGTCCTGCGCGCCGGGCTCGGGCGATTGGGGTCCGCGCGAATAACGCTGCGGCTCAGCGACACTCCGGACGGCGGCTGCCGGATCGAAATGATCGAGGTGCCCGCGTCCGGCCCGATGCGGATCGTCCCCGACCGACTGGCCCTGGCCGCCGTCTATCCGCGCAACCGTGAGTGCTTGCTGCGGTTGACCGCGCTCGCCGAACGGCTCGAGCCGAGCCAGGTCAAATAGGCGCATGGCCGACCAGACGGCCGACGCCGTCGTCATCGGGGCCGGGCACCACGGGCTGGTGGCCGCGTCGATGCTGGCCGACGCGGGGTGGGACGTGCTGGTGCTCGAGGCCCAACCCGAGCCCGGCGGCGCCGTGCGCAGCGCCGAGCTGACACCGGGATACATCACCGATCTGTTCAGCTCGTTCTACCCGATGACGGTGGCTTCGCCGGCGATGGCGGCGCTGCGGCTGGAAGACCACGGGCTGCGGTGGTCACACGCCCCCGCGGTGGTGGGCCATCCACGCAGCGCGGCCGACGACGACCCGCCCGTCATCTACCGCGACCCGGCCCGCACCGCAACGGAATTGGCGCGCCGCGAGCCGAAGGACGGAGACAATTGGTGGCGCGCGGTGGAATTGTGGCGGAAGATCTCCGCGCCGCTGCTGGACGCCATGCTGGCGCCGTTTCCGCCGGTGCGCCCGATGCTCCGGCTGCTGCTGAAACTGGGCACGGCCGACGCCGTCCGGTTGGCCCGCTTGTTGATCCAGCCGGCCAACACCATGGTTGACGAGTTGTTCGACGGCGAGGCGCCGCGAATCCTGTTGCTGGGCAACGCGATGCACGCCGACGTTCCGCCGGACGCGCCCGTCAGCGGCGCCATGGGCTTTCTGATGACGATGCTCGCCCAGGACGGCGGCTGGCCGGTGCCCGTCGGCGGGTCGGGAGAGCTGACGGCCGCGTTGGTGAAGCGGGCCACTTCGGCCGGCGCGCGAATCGAATGCGGTCAGAACGTTTCTCGCATCGAGGTGCGCGGCGGCAGGGCGGTCGCGGTGACCACCGCCGGCGGGCGGAAAGTGCGGGCGCGGCGGGCGATCGTGGCCGACGTGACGGCGCCGCGGCTGTTTTGCGACATGTTGCCCGCCGATGCGGTCCCGGCCGGGCTGCGCCGCGAGCTCGAGCATTACGTGTGGGATCCGCCGGTGGTGAAGGTCAACTACGCGCTGAACGGGCCCATCCCGTGGCGATCGAAAAGCCTGCGGGGCGTGGGCACCGTCCACCTGGGGGCCGACGCCGACGGGCTGGTGCGCTGGATGGCCGACCTGAACACCCGGGTGGTGCCCGAGCACCCGTTCATGCTGTTGGGCCAGACCACCACCGCGGACCCGAGCCGGTCGCCGGCGGGCACCGAAAGTGTCTGGGCCTACACGCATTTGCCGCGCAACGTGGCTGACGACGCCGCGGCCGAGCGGCTGGCCAAGTCGATGGATCACGTGATCGAAGAGCATGCCCCCGGTTTCGGCGCGGCGGTGATCGACCGGTTCGTCCAGCGCCCGTCGGACCTGGAGGCCAGCGACGCCAACCTGCATTTGGGTGCCCTCAACGGGGGAACCGCGCAGCTGCAACAGATGGCGATCTTTCGCCCCGCGCCGGGCATGGGCCGCGCCGAAACCCCGGTCGAGGGGCTCTATTTGGGCAGCGCGTCGGCCACCCCGGGCGGCTCCGTGCACGGCGCCTGCGGGCGCAACGCCGCCAACGCCGCGCTGGCCGCCGCCCGCGTGACGGGCTGGCCGCGCCGCAAGCTGGGCCGGGCGGTCCTCAGGCGGCTGACGGCGTAGCCCGGCGCATCGCGAGCGTCACGGTGGCGCGCCGTTCGGCGTCCAGAGCCACGCCAGCGTGGCGCTCGGCGGGCGGTGAGCGCTCAGCCGTTCTCGGCTATGTCCTCCAGCACCGCGAACATGGTGCGGGTCGGCACGCCGGTGCCGCCCTTGGGCGTGTAGCCCCATGGGCTGCCGGTGTTGTAGGCCGGCCCGGCGACGTCGATGTGCGCCCAGCCCACGCCGTCGGCGACGAACTCGCGCAGGAACACCCCGGCCACCAGCATCCCGGCGAAGCGCTGGCCGCTGATGTTGGACAGGTCAGCCACGGTGGACTTCAAGTCGTCCTTGAGCTCGTCGGGCAGCGGCATCGGCCAGCCGTTCTCGCCCACCCGCTGCGAGATCGCGGCCACCCGATCGCGGAACTCGTCGCTGCCCATCACCCCGGGGATCCGGGCGCCGAGCGCCACCGTCTGCGCGCCGGTCAGCGTGGACGTCTCGATGAGGTAGTCCGGGTTGTCCTCGCACGCCCGCACGATCGCGTCGGCCAGGATGAGCCGGCCCTCGGCGTCGGTGTTCTGCACCTCGACGGTGATCCCGCCGTACTGCGTCAGCACGTCGCCCGGGCGCTGCGCGGTGGCCGACGGCATGTTCTCGGCCATCGGGACCGTGGCGATCACGTCGATGGGCAGCTGCTGCTGCGCGGCCAGCGCGACCGTCGCGATGACGGCGGCCGCGCCGCCCATGTCCGAGGTCATGTAGTGCATCGACGCCGCCGGCTTGATCGAGATGCCGCCGGTGTCGAACGTGATGCCCTTGCCGACGAGCGCGACCCGCTTGGCCTGTTTTGATTTCTTGGCCAGCTTGGAGCCGCGATGGATGAGCCGCACCAGCCGTGGTGGCCGCGACGAGCCCTGCCCGACGCCGATCACCCCGCCGTAGCCGCCCTTCTGCAGCGCCTTGTCGTCGAGCACCTCCACCTCGAGGCCGACCGATTCGCCCAAAGCCTTTGCACGCTTGGCGAATTCGGCGGGGAACAGGTGACTGGGCGGGGTGTTGACCAGGTCCCGGGCCGTGGCGACCGCGGTCGCGACGGCCGCGCCGTGCGCCGCCTGCTTCCTGGCGTCCTTGCCGGTCGCCAGGACCGTGATCTTGCGCAGCCCCTTGTCCTTCGGGGCGGTCTTCTCGCTGCGAAACTCGGTGAACCGGTAGCTGCCCAAGACCAGCCCCTCCACGGCCGCGGAGCAGACGTCGTCACCGGGCAGCTCACCCAGCGTGGTGATCACCGCCTCGGCGGTGCCCAGCGATCGCGCGGCCACGCCGGCGGCGCGCCGGATCGTGTCGGCCGGCCACTCGTCACGCGGCTTGCCCAGCCCGATCGTCAGCACGCTGGACACCGGCAGCGACGGCACCACCAGCCGGTGCACCTGCTCACTGCCGCCGGTGGCCTCCAGCGCCCGCAGGCCGTCCTGGATCTCGGCCACGGCGTCGTCGGACAGGAACGGCTCGGCGGCGGTGACGACCGCGCCCGGCCTGTCCTCGTCGCCGGTCGAAACGACCGGCACCAGCAATACCGCGGAGCCCGCACTGCGTTTGGGCAAGGATGTGGCGACGTTGACGGAGGGGGCCTGGTAGCCCGGTTCGGTGGTCACGGCAAACCACCCTAATCACAAGCGCTGGGGTTTTCCCCGTCAGCGTGCCCGCCGTGCAGGTCGAAGGCCATCACCGGGCCGTCAAAGCCCTTGAGCAGCAACGGGCCGTGGGGGACCGCGGGCCAGTCGGGCAACTTCTCGTGCAGCTCGGCCGCGGCCAGGATTTGCCCCGGCGCCGCGGCCGCCACCAGCCGGGCGGCCAGGTTGACCGGGAGGCCGAAGTAGTCGCCGTTGATCGCCAGCACCGCGCCGTACGCCAGGCCCGCGCGCACCTGCAGGTCGGCCTCCCGGGCCCGCGGGTGGTCGACCAGGTCCAGCGCCGCCCTGACCAGCCCCTCGGGCGACGAGCACACCCACATCACCGCGTCGCCGATGAACTTCACCACCCGCCCGCCGTCGGCGTGCACCACGTCGGCGACCGTGGCGCCGAACTCGGTGAGCAGATCGGATAGCTGCGCTGGCGTCAGCGCCTGCGTCAGCGCGGTGAAGCTGGACAAATCGGCAAACCCGACGCCGCACACCACGCTCGCCGACGTGTCGAGAAGGACGCGCTCGAAGTAGGTCCGGGCGCTGGTCAGGTGATGCCGGTGAACCACGTCGATCAGGGCCCCGATGCGGGGGATGAACTCGGCGACCGAGCGGTACGCCTGCGCCGTGGCCAGCTCGTCGTGGGTTTAGTTCATCTGGATGTCGGGGGTTCCGGCGCGGATCATCGTTCCCTCGGCCTCCGCCAGACGGGCCATCGCGGCGCCCAGCACCCGCAGCAGGCCGAACGCGCCGTCCTCGCCGACCACCGCCTTGAGCGCGAGCCAGGTCGACAGGGCGTCGACGTCGGCCTGGCTCAGCACGGGAACATCGGGGCCGGCGACCGTCAGCCCGAGCAAAGCCCACGCGTGCGCCACGTCGTCGGCCGAGATGCCGAGCTCGTCGGCCGCGGTTTGCAGCGTGTAGATCGGGCGTCCCGACCACGCCAGGACGTCGCCGGCAAGCCCGAACAACCGCCCGCGGCGCTCGGCCTCGGCCATCTCGTCGGCGGTGAAGCCCAGGTCGCCCAGGTACTTGATCAGGTCCGCCCGCTCCCGCGGGTTGGCAATTCCCGCGGCCTCGAGCTCGGAAAAGTCGAGCGGATCGGACACCTGCCCAAGTGTGCCAGTACCCGAGCGCATTAGGGTGGGACGCCGTGAGCCGCGCCGGCGACGATGCAGAGCGAAGCGATGAGGAGGAGTGGCGCATGACCGATGCGCCGGAATTGCAAAAGGGACCGCTTCAGGAGCGCCATCGCGAACTGGGTGCAAACTTCGCGGAGTTCGGCGGCTGGCTGATGCCGGTGTCCTATGCGGGCACCGTCAGCGAACACAACGCCACCCGCAACGCGGTGGGCCTGTTCGACGTGAGCCACCTGGGCAAGGCGTTGGTCCGCGGGCCGGGTGCCGCCGCGTTCGTCAACTCCGCGCTCACCAACGATCTGGGCCGCATCGGGCCGGGCAAAGCGCAATACACCTTGTGCTGCACCGAATCCGGTGGCGTGATCGACGACCTGATCGCCTACTACGTCGACGACGACGAAATCTTTCTGGTGCCCAACGCCGCCAACACCGCCGCGGTGGTCGACGCGCTGCGGGCGGTTGCCCCGGACGGTCTGACCATCACCAACGAGCATCGCTCCTACGCGGTGCTGGCCGTGCAGGGCCCGCGATCGGCAGACGTCCTCGGAGAGCTGGGCCTGCCGACCGACATGGATTACATGGGCTACGCCGACGCCGCGTACTCGGGGGTGCCGGTGCGCGTCTGCCGCACCGGATACACCGGGGAGCACGGCTACGAGCTGCTGCCGCCGTGGGACTCCGCCGGTGTGGTGTTCGACGGGCTGATCGCGGCGGTGCGCGCCGCCGGGGGAGAGCCCGCCGGCCTGGGCGCCCGCGACACGCTGCGCACCGAGATGGGCTATCCGCTGCACGGGCACGAACTTTCGCTTGACATCTCGCCGCTGCAGGCCCGCTGCGGCTGGGCGATCGGGTGGAAGAAGGATGCGTTCTTCGGCCGCGAAGCCCTGCTGGCCGAAAAAGAAGCGGGACCGCGGCGGCTGCTGCGCGGGCTGCGGATGGTCGGTCGCGGCGTGCTGCGTCCCGGCCTGACGGTCCTGGCGGGGGAGCGGCCGGTCGGGGTCACGACGTCCGGGACGTTTTCTCCGACACTGCAAGTCGGCATCGCGCTGGCGTTGATCGACACCGACGCCGGGATCGACGACGGTCAGCAGGTCACCGTCGACATCCGCGGCCGCGCCGCCGAATGCGAGGTCGTGCGGCCGCCGTTCGTCGCCGTGAAAACGCGTTAGCGCACGTTCGATGGCAAAAACCCGGTGGCGCGCGGATATAGAATCGGCCCCATGACCAGCGACTCGCCCGAGTTCACGGTTCAACGCGCGTCCAATCCGGCGACCGACGCCGAACGTGAATCAATCCTGGCCGACCCGGGTTTCGGCAAGTACTTCACCGACCACATGGTGTCGATCGACTACGCCGAGGGCCGCGGCTGGCACAACCCGCGCGTAATCCCGTACGGCCCGATCGAACTGGACCCGTCGGCGATCGTGCTGCACTACGCCCAGGAGGTCTTCGAGGGCCTCAAGGCCTACCGCTGGGCCGACGGCTCGATCGTGTCGTTTCGCGCCGAAGCCAACGCCGCCAGGCTGCGATCGTCGGCGCGGCGGCTGGCCATTCCCGAGCTGCCCGAAAACCTGTTCATCGAATCCCTTTGCCAGCTCGTCGCCGTCGACAAGGCCTGGGTGCCGCGGGCCGGCGGCGAGGAGGCGCTGTACCTGCGGCCGTTCATCTTCGCCACCGAACCGGGGCTGGGCGTGCGGCCGTCCAAGCTGTACCGCTACCTGCTGATCGCGTCGCCGGCCGGCGCCTACTTCAAGGGCGGCATCAGCCCCGTGACCGTGTGGCTGTCGACGGAATACGTGCGGGCCAGCCCGGGCGGCACCGGTGCCGCCAAGTTCGGCGGCAACTACGCCGCGTCGCTGCTGGCTCAGGCCGAGGCCGCCGAAAACGGTTGCGACCAGGTGGTCTGGCTGGACGGCGTCGAACGCCGCTTCATCGAAGAGATGGGCGGGATGAACCTCTTCTTCGTGTTCGGCAGCGGCGGGTCGGCGCGGCTGGTCACCCCGGAGCTGTCCGGGTCACTGCTGCCCGGCATCACGCGGGATTCGTTGCTGCAGTTGGCAATTGACGCCGGATTTGCCGTCGAGGAACGCAAGATCGACATCGACGAGTGGCAGAAGAAGGCCGCCGCCGGCGAGATCACCGAGGTGTTCGCGTGCGGCACCGCCGCCGTCATCACCCCGGTGTCGCGGGTGAAATACGGCGACAGCGAATTCACCATCGCCGACGGCCAACCCGGTGAGGTGACGATGGCGCTGCGCGACACGCTGACCGGGATCCAGCGCGGCACCTTCGCCGACACCCACGGCTGGATGGCCCGGCTGGCCTAGGGCCCGCTAGAAGCGCGAGCAGACGCAAAAGCCCCCTCGCGTGCGGCGTGTCGGGGGCTTTTGCGTCTGCTCGTCAGGGAAACCCTGCGAGCGCCACGGCGCTCACCGTGGTGGTGAGCTCGATCGCGGCGCCCAGCACGTCGCCGGTGATGCCGCCGAACCGGCGCACGCAGTGCGCCACCAGCGCCGCGCCGCAGGCCAGCGCCACCAGCACCGCCACCGGTCCCTGCCAGGGGCGCGAACCCGCCAGCACCGAGACCGCCAGCAGCGCCGCGACCCAGGTCGCCACCGCCGGCGCCGGCTGACTGCCGGCCACCCGCGCGCCCAGCGCACTGCCGTCGGCCGCCGGCACCGACCGGCGGCAGGCCAGCACCGCCGCGACGCGGCCGGAAAACACCGCCAGCACAATGGCCGACGGCCTCAGCGTCGAGAAGGCCAACCCCTGCAACAGGATCACCAGCACGACGGCCGCCACACCGAACGGACCCGTCGACCCGTCGCGCATCACCGCCAGCGCGCGCTGCGGTGGGCCGTAACAGCCCAGCCCGTCGGCGGTGTCGGCGACGCCGTCGATGTGCAGCCCCCGGGTCGCCAGCAGCAGCGCCGCCACGGCCAGCAGCCCGGCCAAGGGGCTGGACGGGCCGAAAACCGCGGCGCCGCACCACGTGACGCCCGCGGCCAACGCCCCCAGCGCGGCGCCGACCACGGGCAGCGCGGTCATGGCGCCGCGGCCCATCGGCGCGTTGCGCGAACCGGGGACGGGCAGCACCGTGCCGAACGCGAAAGCGGTTGCCAGGGAACGCATCACTGAGCCAGCGGGCCGGACGGACCGGCCACCCCGGCCTGCGCGAACGTCGCCATCGACGACAGCGCGGCCACCGCCGCGCGCAGCACCGGCAGGGCTACCGCCGCGCCGGTTCCCTCGCCCAGCCGCATCCGTAGGTCCAGGATCGGGTCCAATTCCAGGGCGGTCAGCGCCAACTGGTGGCCCGGCTCGGTGGACCGATGACCGGCCTGCCACCAGTGCCGGGCGCCCGGTGCCAGACGCTCGGCGACCAGTGCGGCCGCGGTCACGGCCATGCCGTCGAGCAGCAGCGGGGTGCGCCGCACCGCGGCCTGCGCGCAAAACCCGGCCATCGCGGCCAAATCCGCGCCGCCGCAGCAGCGCAGCAGCCCGACCGGGTCGGGCAGCACGCGACACGCCCGGAACAGGGCGTCGCGCACCGCGGCCGTCTTGCGCGCCCATCCCGCGTCGTCGATCCCGGTCCCGAAGCCGACCGCGACCACCGGCTCGGCGTTCGTCAGAGCCGCCACCAAAACCGCCGCCGCCGTGGTGTTTCCGATCCCCATGTCGCCGGCGATGAGCAGGTCGGCGCCGGCGTCGACCTCCTCGTCGGCGATGGCCCGGCCCGCGGCGATCGCGGCGAGGGTCTCGGTGTCGGACAGCGCATCCTGTGTGGTGATGTCGCCGCTGCCGCGCCGAACCTTGTGGGCGCCGATGCGATCCGAGGCCGCCTCGGCGTCGACCGCCAGGTCCGCCAGCCGAACCGTCGCACCGGCGATGCCGGCCAGCGCGTTGATCGCCGCGCCGCCGGCGTCGATGTTGGCGACCATCTGGGCGGTCACCTCCGGCGGGTACGCGGACACGCCTGAGCGCGCGACGCCGTGGTCACCCGCGAAGACGACCACCCGTGCGCGCTCGAATTGCCGTGGCGGACAGTGCCCTTGGCAGGAGGCGACCCAGACCGACAGGTCCTCGAGGCGGCCCAGGGCTCCGCGCGGCTTGGTCAGCGTGTCCTGCCGGGCGCGAGCGGCGGCGGCGACGTCCGCGTCGGGCGGTGAAACGGGGGAGAATTCCATCAGGTTCCCGACGGCTTGAGTTGCACCGCCTGCCCGGCCACCACCAGCACCACGCGGTCGCACAGCTCGGCGATGCGCTGGTTCAGGCTGCCCAATTCGTCGGCGAACCGGCGCCCGGCCGCGGTCGCCGGTACCACCGTCAGCCCGACCTCCGGGCTGACGAGCACCAGCGTCGAGCCGAATTCGCCCGCGGCGGAAAGCAATTCGTCGACGGGACCGGCCACCGACCCGCCGTCCCACGCATTGTTGCGGTCCAGCGTTCCGGTGAGCCAGCCGCCGAGGTCGTCGACGAGCGTCGGGCTGCCGGGCGACTGGCGCAATTGCCCCGTGACGTCGTCGGTTTCGACCGTCGACCAATGCGCGGGCCGGCGGTCACGGTGTCGTGCGATGCGGTCCGCCCAGTCGGCGTCGGACTGGCCCGTCGCGCGGGGGGCCAGGTAGCGGACGGGCTGTCCCGGTGGCAGTGACGTGGCGATGGCTTCCTCGGCCCAGCGGGACTTGCCCGACCTGATCCCGCCGAGCACCAGGGTGCGCACCGCGGTCAGACGGCTTTCGGGCGCCGGTCAGTCGACACTGCTGCCGCGCTCGACTTGGGGCCGGGGCGTGCGCATGCGGCGCAGCTGGGAAGCCCGGCCGGCGGCGTAAATGCCCAGCTTCCAACGGCTTTCGGTGTTGTCTGGGAACTTCGCATCGACCATCTTGCTGACCTTGCGACCCAGCAGCACCCCGTCGACGCCCATCACGACCATCAGCACCAGCATCGCCGGGGAGGCGTACAGCTGCACCTGCGGGACGCCGAACGAGGCGAACAGCAAGACCAGCGTCGCCGGCATGAACAGACCGAGGGCGTTGCGCCGGGAGTCCACCACGTCGCGCACGTAGCGCTTGATGGGTCCCTGATCGCGGGGCAACAGGTAGGCCTCTTCGCCGGCCATCATGCGCTCGCGGCGATCCGTCATCCGCGCGCGGCTGGCCGTTCTCTCGGCTCGGCGCTCCTCGCGGCTGAGTTTGGGGCCGGCCAGCGTCTTGCGGCGGGCGCGCGCCTCGGAGGCCGTCATGGGCGCCGGTGCGATCGGGCCCTTCCTCGCGTTGCGCCGCGCCTCGCTGCGCTTGGGCGTGGGCCGGCCCTTGGGGCCGGTCCGACGCGGGACGGCGTCCCCGGAGGCGTCGGCCTTGACTACGGCGACTTCGAGGTCGTCATTCTGGCCCTTTTTGCGGCCCATTAGCTTCACAATGGCCAGGTTACTTCGCGGGGGGGCTCGCCCGTAACGCACCTGGAATGCGTTGTTATTGGCCATGCGCCAGCGCAACGCGTGACGCTTAGGCTTGACTGTGATGAATGGCTACCTGTGATGGACGACGGCACGATGGCCTCGGATGACGCTGCCGCTGGCCTCGCACCGGGCCGTCTGCGCCTGCCCGCCATGCAGGTCTTGGTCGCACCCGATTGCTATGGGGACAGCCTGTCCGCGGTGGAGGCCGCCGCCGCCATCGCAACCGGCTGGACCCGATCGCGTCCGGGCGATCGCTTCACCGTCGCGCCCATGTCCGACGGTGGCCCCGGATTTGTCGAGGTGCTCGGCCGGCGGCTGGGGCAGACGCGGCGCGTCCGGGTGTTCGGGCCGCTGGACACCACGGTGGAGGCGGCCTGGGTGTTCGACCGCATCTCGCGGACCGCGTACCTGGAGTGTGCGCAGGCCTGCGGCCTGGCCCTGCTCGGCGGTCCGCCCACCCCGGAAACCGCGGTGACGGCCGACAGCAGCGGCGTCGGGCAGCTCCTCGACGAGGCGCTGCGGGCCGGCGCGACGCGGATCGTCGTCGGGTTGGGCGGCAGCGCGTGCACCGACGGCGGCAAGGGGATGATCACGCAGCTCGGCGGCCTGGCCGAGGCCCGCCAGCGGATGACCAACGTGGACCTGATCGCCGCATCGGACACCGAATACCCCATGGTGGGCCCGTGGGGGGCGGCCAGGGTGTTCGGGCCGCAGAAGGGCGCGGACACGGCCGCCGTCGCCGCCCTGGAAGTCCGCCTCGAGGAGTGGGCGCTGCAACTGGAGGTGGCGGCCGGGCGGGACGTGAGCTCGGAGCCGGGCGCGGGGGCCGCCGGCGGCATCGGGGCCGGGCTGATGGCGCTCGGCGGCCGTTGCGAGCTGGGCGCGGCGATCATCGCCGAGCACACCAACCTGGCCGACGACCTCGAGGCCGCGGACATGATCGTCACCGGGGAGGGCCGGTTCGACGAGCAGTCCCTGTTCGGAAAAGTGGTCGGTTACCTCGCCGAATCGGCCCGACCGCTGGGTATTCCCGTGATCGTGCTGGCCGGCCAGGTCGACTTGGAGAATTCCGCGGTGCGCTCGTCGGGCATCATGTCGGCGCTGTCCATCGCCGATTACGCCGGTTCGGTGCGATTGGCGCAGGCCGACGCCGCCAATCAGCTGATGGGTTTGGCCTCCGAGGTCGCGGCGCGACTCGGGAATAGCGGTCCCGCAAGGTACCGTTGATGCAGTGGGCTTTTTCCGGAGCGCATCGCCCGGATCTTCGAGCCAACCAGGACCACTAGGAAAAGTGCCAACTAGGAGATGCAATGACGGTGCAAAACGAGTCAACCGCCAAGACCCACGGCGTGATCCTGACCGATGCCGCCGCTGCCAAGGCGAAGTCCCTGCTGGACCAGGAGGGCCGCGACGACCTGGCGCTGCGCATCGCGGTCCAGCCGGGCGGGTGCGCCGGGCTGCGGTACAACCTGTTCTTCGACGACCGGTCGCTGGACGGCGACCTGACCGCGGACTTCGGCGGCGTGACGCTGACGGTCGACCGGATGAGCGCGCCCTACGTCGAAGGCGCGTCCATCGACTTCGTCGACACCATCGAGAAGCAGGGCTTCACCATCGACAACCCCAACGCCACCGGTTCGTGCGCCTGCGGGGACTCCTTCAACTGACCTGTTCGGCGGCTCAGTAGGAGCCGCCGGTGCGCAGCACATACGAGCAGACCTCGATCTGGCCCCGCTGAAATAGCAGCTGGGCGACTCCTTGCACGTCGTCGCGCGCCGGCCCGCCGGTCGCGGGCGTTACCCGCATCGTGAACAGCGCCTGCGCCTGATACTGCGACAGGTACACGATCTTGTCGACCGACGTCAGCTCCACCTCGGTGAACTGCTTGCGGAAGGCGTCGCTGCTCATCTTGGCCAGGGCCTGATCCGACCGCTTGTCGCGCACGCCGTCGTACATGCCGCACAGCGCGTTGCGGACGATGACATCGATGTCGCGGTGCTCGAGGGCGTCCAGGTACTGTTGGATCGCCGCTTTGGCGGCGCCGTCGGACAACGCGGCGCCGGTGTTGGCCCCGTTGGTGCGGACCCCGTAGGTGATCGCCAGCGTCAGCGCGGCCGCCAGCGCGACGGCCAGCAGCAGGCCAATGACCAAGCGCCGCTTGGATCGTCGCTGTGGATAGGGCACCGGCTGCCCGGCATAATTCGCCGGCGCGGCGTGGGGTTCGTTGGGGAAGTCAAGCGGCTGGGACTCGGGCGTTGGTCCGTCGGCGCCGACAGTCTGGTCCGGCCAGTGCGGACCTGCCATGTGGTTCTCCTACGCTGGTGGACGGGACCAGGAGCGGGTTGCGGCCAGGCGGGTCCCGGCGGCTGACTGAGTTGCTTGAGTCGTTTCTAGGCAGGCTAGCGCACGACTTTGCGCGGACCGTGACGCGACGACGCTCGATATGCCTGAGTAAGCTAGATAACCTTACTAACGAAGGAGATTTCGTGACGATCGCGGTAACGGGTTCGATTGCGACCGACCACCTGATGCGGTTCCCCAGCCGCTTTTCCGAGCAGCTGCTGCCCGAGCACCTGCAGAAGGTATCGCTCAGCTTCCTGGTCGACGACCTGGTCATCCATCGCGGCGGCGTTGCGGGCAACATCGCCTTCGCCATCGGTGTGCTGGGCGGCGACGTCGCGCTGGTCGGCGCGGCGGGCGACGACTTCGCCGACTACCGCGACTGGCTGGTGTCCCACAACGTCAACTGCGACAACGTCCTGATCTCCGAGACCGCGCACACCGCGCGGTTCACCTGCACCACCGACGTCGACATGGCCCAGATCGCGTCGTTCTACCCCGGCGCAATGTCGGAGGCCCGCAACATCAAGCTGGCCGACGTGGTGTCGTCCATCGGCACGCCGGAGCTGGTCATCGTCGGGGCCAACGACCCCGAGGCCATGCAGGTGCACACCGAGGAGTGCCGCAAGCTCGGGTTGCCCTTCGCCGCCGACCCGTCCCAGCAGCTGGCCCGGCTCTCCGGTGACGAGATCCGCACGCTCACCGACGGCGCCAAGTACTTGTTCACCAACGACTACGAGTGGGACCTGATGCTGTCCAAGACCGGCTGGACCGAGGCCGACGTGATGGCCCAGGTGGAGCTGCGGGTGACCACGCTGGGCCCTAAGGGCGTGGACCTGGTCGAGCCCGACGGCACGACTACCCACGTCGACGTGGTGCCCGAGACCAGCCAGGTCGACCCGACCGGCGTCGGCGACGCGTTCCGGGCCGGCTTCCTGACCGGCCGCAGCGCGGGCCTGAGCCTGGAGCGCTCGGCCCAGCTGGGCTCGCTGGTGGCCGTGCTGGTGCTGGAGTCGACCGGAACGCAGGAGTGGGCCTGGGACCACGAGGTCGCGAAGAGCAGGCTGGCCGGCGCGTACGGAGAGGACGCGGCCGCCGAGATCGCCGCGGTGCTCGCCTAATCCTCTGACAGTGTTCGCCGGGCCCTGCCCGGTCACCAGACGCAAAAGCCCCCGAAAACCGCGTGTTTTGGGGGCTTTTGCGTCTGCTCGCCGTTAAAGCTGGACGGGGTAGACCGGCTCGCTGATCTGCGGCACCACGCTGCGCTCGACGAAGATCGCGTGCCAGAGCATGAAGATCAACACCGTCCACAGCCGGCGGCTGTGATCGCTGGTGCCGCTTCGGTGTTCGTCGAGCATCCGGCGCACGGCGGCCGGGTCGACCAGGTGATCGGCCTGTGAGGAGTCCACCAGCGCATACGCCCACTCCAGCAGTTCGCCCGCGCGCAGCCAATGCCGGATCGGCACCGGGAAGCCCAGCTTGGGCCGATGCAGCACATGCGCGGGAACGATCGGCTCCAGCGCGCGCCGCAGCGCGTACTTGGTGGTGGTCCGGGTGATCTTGGCCTCGACGGGCAGCCGGGAGGCGACGGCAAACACCTCGGGATCCAGGAACGGCACCCGCAGCTCCAGCGAGTTGGCCATCGTCATCTTGTCCGCCTTGACCAGGATGTCGCCGCGCAACCAGGTGAACAGGTCGACGTGTTGCATGCGGGCCACCGGGTCCCAGCCGGCCGATTCGGCGTACACCGACGCGGTCACATCGGTGTGCGTCCACTCGTCGCGGAACCCCGGCAGCACGTCGCGCAGCTGCGCGTCGGAGAAGCTACGGGCGTTGCCGTAGTAGCGCTCCTCGAGGGTCAGCGAGCCGCGGTGCAACAGGCTCTTCCCACGCATGCCTTCCGGCAGCGGCTTGGACACCTTTCCCATCGACCGGCGCAGCGGGCGCGGCAGATAGTCGAAAGGCTTCAGCGACAACGGCTCCCGATAGATCGTGTAGCCGCCGAACAGCTCGTCGGCGCCCTCACCGGACAGCACCACCTTCACGTGCTTGCGGGCCTCGCGGGCGACGAAGAACAGCGGGACCAGCGCCGGGTCGGCGACGGGTTCGTCGAGGTACCAGACGATCTCGGGCAGGGCGGCGACGAACTCGTCGGGGCTGACCACCTTGGCGATGTGGCGCGCCCCGATGGCTTCCGCCGAGGCCACCGCGACGTCGATCTCGGAGAAACCCTCGCGCTCGAAGCCGGTGGTGAACGTGATCAGCCTGGGGTTGTGCCGGATGGCCAGTGCCGCAATGGCGGTGGAGTCGATGCCCCCGGACAGGAACGCCCCGACGGTGACGTCGGCGCGCATGTGCTTGGCCACCGAGTCCTCCAGCACCGCGGTGATCTCGTCGTAGCGGGCCTGCTCGGTGTCGGCGGTGATGGGGGTGGCCGCGAATCGCGGCACGAAATAGCG
Source organism: Mycobacterium sp. E796 (assembly GCF_001672815.1). Lineage (GTDB taxonomy): Bacteria > Actinomycetota > Actinomycetes > Mycobacteriales > Mycobacteriaceae > Mycobacterium. The sequence continues at coordinate 38,901 of NZ_LZKK01000168.1, forward strand.
GGTGACCTCGGGCCGCTGCCCGGGCCGGATGCGCGCGTAGCAGCCCGACTCCAGGCGGCGCACCCCCCGGTGCAGCGTCTCGGGTTCTGGCACGTACTGCAGGACCGTGTAGTGCTGCACCGCGCGGTCGTCGATGCCGGTGTCGAACCCGACCAACTCGGCCAGGTCCATCAGGCATTTCTTCTCGCTGGCCAGCGCGGTGCCGCCGGTGCCGGTGGCCATGAACAGCGGCTTGATGCCGAAAGGGTCTCGGGCGCAGAACAATTCGCGGGTCGCGGTGTCCCACAGCGCGAACGCGAACATGCCGCGCAGCCGGTGCAGGACGTCGGTGCCCCAATGGTGGTATCCCGCGACGATCGCCTCGCCATCACCGTCGGTGGCGAACGCGGCGCCGTGCTTGACGGCCAGTTCGTCGCGCAGCTCGAGGTAGTTGTAGATCTCGCCGTTGAACACCAGCACGTAGCGGTCGGGCGCCTCGGGCGGGCCCCAGCGCAGCGGCTGATGCGAATGGGCGATGTCGATGATGGACAGCCGGTTGAAGCCGAACACCACCGAGCCGTCGGCGCCCGGGTCGGCCCACGTCCCCGGCTCGTCGGGCCCCCGGTGGCGCATCAGGTGCGACGCGGCGGAAATGGCGCCGTCGGCGCGGGTGGCGGCCGCCGCGGCGTCAGCTCTGCCGCCGCCAGGACCGGCCGGGGCCGCAACGAACGCCAGCAGACCACACACGGCGCCCCAGTATGCCCCACTTGGGCGGCGCTCGGGGCGCCGCACGCCCGTGACCGGCCGGGGTTTGCGCGACGGCGTAAGCGGCGTGGTCTACGCTGCGTAGTATTCGAATCCGAGCAGGAGGCGCCAACGTGACACCTCGCGAGCAGGTCCGTTCGCAACGTCTGTCGCAGCGCAGGTTCCAGCCCCGTTCCGGGGGCGCGGGGCGGGGTCGGTCGCGTCGTCTCCGGCCGTTGGCCCTGGCCGCGACGCTTGGCGTGCTGGCGGTCACCCTGAGCGGATGCAGCTGGTCGGAGGCGATCGGCATGGGCTGGCCGCAGGGCATCACCCCGGAGGCCCACCTCAACCGGGAGCTGTGGGTCGGGGCGGTGATCGCCTCGCTGGTCGTCGGCGTCATCGTGTGGGGGCTCATCTTCTGGTCGGTCACGTTCCACCGCAAGAAGGCGACCGACACCGACCTGCCCCGGCAGTTCGGCTACAACATGCCGCTGGAGCTGGTGCTCACCGTCACACCGTTCCTCATCATCTCGGTGCTGTTCTACTTCACCGTGGTGGTGCAGGAGAAGATGCTGCACCTGGCCAAGGACCCCGAGGTCGTCATCGACGTCACCTCGTTCCAGTGGAACTGGAAGTTCGGTTATCAGCGGGTCAACTTCAAGGACGGCACGCTGACCTATGACGGGGCGGACCCGGCGCGCAAGAACGCGATGGTCTCCAAGCCGGAAGGCAAGGACGAGCACGGCGAGGAGCGCGTCGGGGCGGTGCGCGGGCTCAACCCGGAGGACCGGACCTACCTGAATTTCGACAAGGTCGAGACCCTGGGAACCGCCACGGAGATCCCGGTGCTGGTGCTGCCGGCCGGCAAGCAGATCCAATTCCGGTTGGCCTCCGCGGACGTGGTGCACACGTTCTGGGTGCCGGAATTCCTGTTCAAGCGCGACGTGATGCCCAACCCCGAGGCGAACAACTCGGTCAACGTGTTCCAGGTCGACGAGATCCAGAAGACCGGGGCGTTCGTCGGCCACTGCGCCGAGTTCTGCGGCACCTATCACTCGATGATGAACTTTGAGGTGCGGGTCGTGCCGCCCAACGACTTCAAGGCCTACCTGCAGCAACGGATCGGCGGGAAGACCAACGCCGAGGCGCTGCAGGCGATCGCCCAAGCCCCGCTGGCCGTGACCACCCATCCGTTCGATACCCGTCGCGGTGAAGCGACCAAAAACCAGCCCGTAGGTTAGGACGCTCAATGAAGATCGAAGCCAGGCTGTTCGAATTCATCGCCGCATTCTTCGTTCTCTCGGCGGTGCTCTACGGGATCCTGACTGCGCTGTTCGCGACCGGCGGGGTGGAGTGGGCGGGGACCACCGCCCTGGCGCTGACCGGTGGCCTGGCCGTCATCACGGGAAGCTTTTTCTGGTTCATCTCGCGCCGGCTGGACACCCGGCCGGAGGACTATGAGGGCGCCGAGATCAGCGACGGTGCAGGAGAATTGGGCTTTTTCGCGCCGCACAGCTGGTGGCCCATCCTGGTGGCGCTGGCCGGATCGGTCGCGGCGGTCGGCATCGCGCTGTGGCTGCCCTGTCCAACTGCATCACCAGCGCGCGAGGCCCCGCGGCTGCATTGGTGCGCGCGCGCTTGGGAGTTTCTCATTGTGCCTGGGCAAACCCTACCGAACGGGATAGAGCAAAGAAGTCGTGGAAAAGGGGCCCGGATCAAGTGATGCCCTGATTGTGACCTTTGAGTCGCAAATCAGTGCTTCTCGGGGCCCGTGTAATACTCGAAGACCAGTCCGGCCGCCGTCGCGAGGATGAACACCACCCCGGCGACGATCAACCAGGGCAGCCACAGCGCGATGCCGACCGCCGCGACCGATCCGGCCAGCGCCACCAGGATGGGCCACCAGCTGTGCGG
>NZ_LZKK01000169.1 GCF_001672815.1 Mycobacterium sp. E796
CCTCGGCGCCGGCAACCTCGGGGACGGCAACGTCGGCAACGGCAACTGGGGCAGCTCCAACGTGGGCATGGGGAACCTGGGCAACAACAACCTCGGTGTGGGCAACTACGGCAACAACAACGTCGGCATCGGGCTCAACGGCAACAACCTGGTCGGCCTCGGCGGCCTCAACGCCAATGGCAGCGTCGGCAACCTGGGCTGGGGCAACGCCGGCAACAACAACATCGGCCTGGGCAACACCGGCAACAACAACATCGGCCTGGGGCTCACCGGCAACAACGAAATCGGCGTCGGCGGAACCTATTACGACACCGCGACGGGTCAGTTCACGTTCGGCGGGCTCAACTCCGGCAGCGGCAACGTCGGGCTGTTCAACTCCGGCACCGGCAACGTCGGTGTATTCAACTCGGGCAGCGGCAACACCGGCCTGTTCAACAGCGGCGCCCACAACTGGGGCCTGTTCAACTCGGGCCACGCCAACACCGGCATCGGCAACACCGGCAACACCAACACCGGGTTGTGGAACGCCGGCTACTCCAACGCGGGCGTGTTCAACTCGGGCCTGCAGAACGTGGGCGTCGGCAACCCCGGCGACAGCAACGTCGGCTCGTGGAACGCCGGCCAAAACAACATCGGCGACCTCAACGGATCGAACGGCAGCATCGGCTACCTCAACGGCGGTTACAACAACATCGGCGTCGGCAACTCCGGCGCGTACAACATGGGCAGCTTCAACGGTGGCGACCAGAACGTCGGCGACTTCAACACGGGCAGCGACAACACCGGATCGTTCAACGCGGGCAACACCAACACCGGGTTCTTCAACTCGGGCAACACCAGCACCGGGCTGTTCAACACCGGCAACCTGGACACCGGCTGGGGCCGCACCGAGGACCTGACCGGCGTGGTGAGCAACTCGGGCTTCGGCAATACCGGCACGGGCAATTCGGGCTTCTTCAACACCAGCGATTTCAACTCGGGCTTTTACAACACGGCCAGCGGCGGCCTCAACTCGGGCTTCGGCAACAGCGGCGCGGGCGGCAACGACATGGGCTTCTTCAACTCCGGCAGCGGCCAATTCGCGGTGGGCTTCGAAAACTCGGGCAGCGGCAGCTTCTACACCGGCATCGCCAACTCCGGTACGGGCGACTACAACACGGGCATCGGCAATTCCGGCGTCAACGGCAACCACACGGGCTTCTGGAACACCGACTCGGGCGTCGGCGGCAACACCGGGTTTTTCAACTCGGGCCTGGGCAACAACACCGGCTTCTTCAACACCGGGGGCGGCTACCCCTTCGACCAGGGCAACACCGGTTTCGCCAACTTGGGCGTCGGCGAATCCGGATTCCTGCGCCTCTGACGGGCCGCCTAGATCGCGCGCTTGAGTTCGTCGACCATGTTGAGCTGCTCCCACGGCAGCTCGATATCGGTGCGGCCGAAGTGCCCGTAGGCGGCGGTCTGCGCGTAGATCGGGCGCAGCAGGTCCAGGTCGCGGATGATGGCGCCGGGCCGCAGGTCGAACACCTCCGGCACGATCTTCTCGATCTTGACCGGGTCGACGGTCGCGGTGCCGAACGTCTCGATGAACAGCCCGACCGGGGCCGCCTTGCCGATGGCGTAGGCCACCTGCACCTCGACCCGCTCGGCCAGCCCGGCGGCGACGATGTTCTTGGCCACCCATCGCATTGCGTACGCCGCCGACCGGTCCACCTTGGACGGATCCTTGCCGGAGAATGCGCCGCCGCCGTGGCGGGCCCAGCCGCCGTAGGTGTCGACGATGATCTTGCGACCGGTCAGGCCCGCGTCGCCCATCGGCCCGCCGACGACGAACTTGCCGGTCGGGTTCACCAGCACCCGGGTCGCCGACGAGTCCAGGGTGTCGTGGGCCAGCTCGTCGAGCACGGCATTGAGCACGTGCGTGCGGATGTCGGGGTCCAGCGTCTGCTCCAGGTCGATGCCGTCGGCGTGCTGGGTGGAGACGACCACGGTGTCCAGCCGCACCGGAACGTCGTCCTCGTAGGCGATGGTGACCTGGGTCTTGCCGTCGGGGCGCAGGTATCCCAGCGTGCCGTTCTTGCGGACCTCGGTCAGCCTGCGCGACAGGCGATGCGCCAGCGCGATGGGAAGCGGCATCAGCTCCGGGGTGTCGTTGATCGCGTAGCCGAACATCAGGCCCTGGTCACCGGCGCCCTGGGCGTCGAGCGGGTCGGCGGCGCCCTCGACGCGCGTCTCGTGCGCGGTGTCGACGCCCTGCGCGATGTCGGGCGACTGACGGCCGATGCCGATGTTCACCCCGCACGACGCGCCGTCGAAGCCCTTCTCCGACGAGTCGTAGCCGATGTCGAGGATGCGGGCGCGCACCGTGTTGGTGATGTCGGCGAACGCCTCCTTGGCCGACGTCGTCACCTCGCCCACCACGTGCACCTGCCCGGTGGTCACGAGCGTTTCGACCGCCACCCGCGAGCGGGGGTCCCCCGCCAGAAGCGCGTCGAGGACCGAGTCGCTGATCGCGTCACAGATCTTGTCGGGATGCCCTTCGGTCACCGACTCACTGGTAAACAGACGACCCTTTTCGCTCACAGTCCCGATCCTTCCAATAATTAGTTAGTCGAATTATATCTTCTGGCATCATCCGGCACCCGTGCGGGCGCCGTAGCGAAGTAAACCCTGCTACCCGCTGTGACCGTGCAGGAACGCGACGATTGCATCCACGATACGACTGGCCATCAGCGTCTTGGAGCCGTGCGGCAGCGCCGACTCGGTGCCGTCGGATGCCAGCAGCCAACCGTCGTTGCTGTCCACCTCGAACGCCTTGTTGTCGCCGACGGCGTTGACCACCAGGAGGTCACAACCCTTGCGCCGCAGCTTTTCTCGCGCGTGGAACAAAACGTCGCCGTTGGCGTCGCCGGTCTCGGCGGCAAAACCCACGATGGCCCGCATGTTGGGCAGCTGCCCGTGCGCGCGGGCCCGCACCGCGCCGGCGAGCACGTCGTCGTTGCGGACCAGCTCGATCGTCGGCTCCTCGGCGACGTCCGGGCCCTTTTTGATCTTCGCGGTGGCAACCCGCGCGGGCCGGAAGTCGGCGACGGCCGCCGCCATCACCAGCACGTCCGCCTCCGGGGCGTGCTTGGACACCGCTTCGCCGAGCTGCTCGGCCGAGCTGACGTGCACCACGTTGACGCCGGCGGGGTCGATCAACCCGGCGGTGTGCCCGGCGATCAGGGTGACCTCGGCGCCGCGCTGGGCGGCGACCCGCGCCACCGCGTAGCCCTGCTTGCCGGAGCTGCGGTTGCCGATGAAGCGCACCGGGTCGATCGGTTCGCGCGTGCCACCCGCGGTGACCAGCACCCGGCGGCCGGCGAGGTCGTAAGGCAGGGCGTCGTGGCGCTCCAGCAGCAGCTGGGCCAGCGTGGTGATCTCCTCGGCCTCGGGCAGCCTTCCCGCGCCACTGTCGGCGCCCGTGAGCCGTCCGTAGGCGGGTTCCAGCACGACGGCCCCGCGTCGACGCAATGTGGCGACGTTGTCGACGGTGGCCGGGTGCAACCACATCTCGGTGTGCATCGCCGGCGCGAACAGCACCGGGCACCGGGCGGTCAGCAGGGTCGCGGTCAGCAGGTCGTCGGCGCGGCCGGAGACGGCCCTGGCCAGCAGGTCGGCGGTGGCGGGCGCCACGACGACCAGGTCGGCCTCCTTGCCGAGCTGGACGTGCGGCACCTCGGGCACGTCGTCGAAGACGCCGGTGCGCACGGGCTGACCGGACAGCGCCTCGAACGTGGCGGCGCCCACGAAGCGCAGCGCGGATTCGGTGGGGATGACGCGGACCTGGTGGCCGGCTTCGGCGAGCTGTCGTACGACGGTGCATGCCTTGTAGGCGGCGATGCCCCCGGAAACTCCTACGACGACCCGCTTGCTCTCCACCGCGCCCGGCCCGTTACTCGCCCTCGGTGTGCTCGAGCAGGTCGGCGTGGATCTCACGCAGCGCGATCGACAACGGCTTTTCCTGCAGACCCGGCTCGACGAGCGGGCCCACGTACTCGAGGATGCCCTCGCCGAGCTGGTTGTAGTAATCGTTGATCTGACGGGCCCGCTTGGCCGCGTAGATGACCAGGGCGTACTTGCTGGACACGCGGTCCAGCAGTTCGTCGATGGGCGGGTTGGTGATGCCCAGCGGGGTGTCGTAGGCGCCCTGGCCGCCTGCCGACGGGTCGAACTGGTCCACGGCGGTCAGCGACGCGTCGGACTGGGGAATGCTCACGTAGGTCAGTCTCCTGGCGGATAGAGCCGTGCGGTACGGCTAGAGAACTTCGATGCTTGAATCTGGTCTGGTCAGGCGGTTCATGCCGGGCCCGGCGCAGTTCCCACCAGCAAGGATACCAATTCGGCGCACGCAGACTCCAATCGACGGTTGACCACCACCTCGTCGAAGTCGTTTTGGGCCGCCATTTCGGTGCGGGCGGTGTCGAGGCGGCGCCGGATGGCCTCCGGTGTCTCGGTGCCCCGGCCGATCAGCCTGGCCTCCAGGTCCTCCCAGCTGGGCGGCGCCAGGAAGACCGTGAGCGCCTCGGGCATCGCCTTCTTGACCGCCCTGGCGCCGGCCAGGTCGACCTCGATGAGCACCGGCAGCCCGGACGCGGTGGCGGCCCGCACCGGCTCGGCCAGCGTGCCCGAGCGGTGCAGCCCGCCGTGGATCTCCGCCCACTCGAGCAGGGCGCCCTCGTCGATCAGCTGCTGGAAGCGGGCGGGGGTGACGAAGTGATAGTCGACGCCGTCGACCTCGCCGGGCCGCGGGGCCCGAGTGGTGGCCGAGACGCTGAACTGCAGGTTGGGGATCCGCTCGCGCAGACACCGGACCACCGTCGACTTGCCGACCGCGGAGGGACCGGACAGCACGACCACACGACCCCTGCCTGGCGGCTCAGGGCGTGCCCCCCGTGCGACGTCCGGTCCCCCGCCGGCGCTCACTGGCGCTCCTGGTCGGTGCCCCCAACAGGCCGTTCGGCCTGCATGGTCGCGGTGTCGGGTTAGGAGCCGAACTTTTCCAGCAGGGCCTTGCGCTGCCGGTCCCCGAGGCCGCGCAGGCGGCGGGTGGGGGCGATCTCCAGCTCGGTCATGATCTCCTGCGCCTTGACCTTGCCCACCTTCGGCAAGGCCTCGAGCAGCGCAGACACCTTCATCTTGCCGAGGACTTCATCGCTTTCGGCGTCCTTGAGCACCTGGGTGAGGTTGGTGCCACCGCGCTTGAGGCGATCCTTGAGCTCTGCTCGCGCTCGACGTGCGGCGGCCGCCTTCTCCAACGCGGCCGCGCGCTGCTCGTCGGTCAACTGGGGAAGGGCCACGATTCCTCCGTATCTGATCAATCGATAATCGATCTCGTTTTGTCTCTGCCGGGTACTTCAGCCAGCGGAGATGACCGTACTCAGCCTTCCTGACGAAATCTAACCCGACCCCCTGGTTAATTGTGCAAATGTGCAGCGTGGGCCGCCCGGGCGAGCGCCGAGGGGCGATGCCGGGGCAGGCCCGATGCCGCCCCGACCCGGTCGCGGGGCCGCCCGCGCAGCGCCCCGGATAACGCGCTCTACCTGCAGTTTTAGCCCATATCACCGGCCGGCAGCGGGGGGATCGAGGGGGCTGCCGACGGCGGCGGCCGACGTCAGTGGGCCGGGGTGCCGGGGATCACCAGATTTTTCGCCGCGTGTCGCGCGTGTCGCGGCCCGGTGGCCCAGCGGCAGGTCGGCGGTGGCTACGCAGCGATATGCCAGCTAACACCCAGCCAAATATCAGTTACGATCGAAATCGTGCCGAACCTGCGCATCCGTCAGGCGGCTGAACTGCTGGGAGTCAGCGACGACACCGTCCGTCGCTGGATCAACCAGGGCACGTTGTCGGTCACCCACGACTCGGCGGGACGTAAGGTCATCGCCAGCGAGGACTTGGCCGAATTCTCCCGGGCAAACGCGCCAACTCCGCCGCCCGACCCGCTGAGCATCGGCAGCTCGGCCCGCAACCGGTTCGTCGGCTTGGTGACCAGCGTCCTCAGCGACACCGTGATGACGCAGGTCGAAATGCAGTGCGGTCCCCACACCGTGGTCTCACTGATGAGCACCGCGGCGGCCGAGGAGCTCAAGCTGCGCCCCGGCAGCGTCGCCGTGGCCGTCGTCAAGGCCACCGCCGTGATCGTGGAGACCGCCCGGCCCAGCTCGGCCATGGCGTCGGACTGAGCGCGCGCTGACGGCCTGGTGTGTGCACTGAGGGCTTTTAGTGTGCGCTCAGGGCGGAAAACCGGCTGGATTAGCGCCCCCAGCTCACACCGAAAGCCAAGGATTCACACCCAAGCGGCCTACAGCGCGGACAGGTACGCGACGGCGTCCAGCATCCGTTCGCCGGCCGCGCGCAGGTCCGACACGCTGGGGCCGGCCCGCAGCACCTCACGCGCCACCGCGGGCAGCAGCTGGCCCGGTGCGGCCCCGCCCAGGCCGCCGAGTGCCTCGGGCCGTCCCCCCTGCGCCCCGACGCCGGGCACCAGCACGGGTCCGCCCAGCTCGCTGACGTCGGGCGCCTCGAAGACGGTCGCGCCGAGGACCACGCCGACGTATCCGGGCTCGGTGGGGTTCGCGGAGCGGTTGACCACCGCCGCCTGGTCGATGATCAGCTGGGCCACCGTGCGGCCGTCGAATTCCGCGCGCTGCACCGTGCCGCCCTCCGGGTTGGACGTCGCCGCCAGCACGAACACCCCCCGGTCGTTGGCCGCGGCAGCCTCCAGCAGCGGCCGCAGCGAACCGAAGCCCAGATAGGGCGAGGCGGTCACCGCGTCCGCGGCCAGTGGCGAGTCGCCGGCCCAGGCCGCGGCGTAGGCGGCCATCGTCGTCCCGATGTCGCCCCGCTTGGCGTCGGCCAGCACCAGCACCCCGGCCGAACGCAGCGCGGCGATGGTGCGTTCCAGCACCGCGTACCCGGCGGCGCCGTAGGCCTCGAAGAACGCCACCTGGGGCTTGACGACGGCGAATCCGGAGAACGCCTCCACGCACACGTCGCAGAACGCTGCCAGGCCGTCGGCGGTGGTCGGCAAGTCCCAGGCCCGCAGCAGCTCGGGGTGCGGGTCGATGCCCAGGCACAGCGGTCCGCGGCTGGACTTCGCCTCGGCCAGCCGGGTGCCGAACCCGGTCACTGGGAACCACCCGCGGGCGCGATCGCGCTGTGCAGCTCCTGCAGCGAGCGCACGCCGATGTCGCCGCGGATGCCCGCCTCGATGCCCTGCACGGCGGCCGACGCGCCCTGCACGGTGGTGACGCACGGGATGTTGACCGACACCGCGGCCGAACGGATTTCGTAGCCGTCGATGCGCGGGCCGGAGTTGCCGAACGGCGTGTTGATCACCATGTTGACCTCGCCGGCCTTGATCGCGTCGACGGCCGACATCTCGGGGCGCCCGGGCTGCGGCGGCTCGAAGTGCTTGCGGACCTCGTCGCAGGGAATCCCGTTGCGGCGCAACATTTCCGCGGTTCCCTCGGTGGCCAGCACCCGGAAGCCCAGGTCGGCCAACCGCTTGACCGGGAACACCAGCGACCGCTTGTCCCGGTTGGCCACCGACACGAAGATCGTCCCGCCGGCCGGCAGCGAGCCGTAGGCGGCGGTCTGACTCTTGGCGAAGGCGCTGCCGAAGTCGCGGTCGATGCCCATCACCTCGCCCGTCGATTTCATCTCCGGGCCGAGCAGTGAATCGATGGCGGCCCCGTCTGTGCGGCGGAAGCGGTGAAACGGCAGCACGGCCTCCTTGACCGCGATCGGGGCCTGCGGCGGCGCGTGGGCGCCGTCCCCGGTCGCGGCCAGCAGGCCCTCGTCGCGAAGCTGGGAAATGGTGGCGCCCAACATGATCCGGGCGCACGCCTTGGCGAGCGGGATCGCGGTCGCCTTGGAGACGAAGGGCACCGTGCGGCTGGCCCGTGGGTTGGCCTCGAGCACATAGAGCACGTCGTCCTTGAGGGCGTACTGCACGTTGAGCAGCCCGACGACGCCGATGCCGTGGGCGATGGCCTCGGTGGCGCGGCGCACCTTCTCGATGTCGCTGCGGCCAAGCGTGACCGGCGGCAGCGCGCAGGCCGAGTCGCCGGAGTGGATGCCGGCCTCCTCGATGTGTTCCATGATGCCGCCGATGTAGACCTCGGAGCCGTCGCACAGGGCGTCGACGTCGATCTCGACCGCGTCTTCGAGGAAGCGATCGACGAGCACCGGGTGCTCGGGCGACAGCGCGGTGGCGCGGGTGATGTAGCCCTCCAGCGTCTCCTCGTCGTAGACGATCTCCATGCCGCGCCCGCCCAGCACGTACGACGGCCGCACCAGCACCGGGTAGCCGATGTCCTCGGCGATCCGACGGGCCTGCGCGAAAGTCGTTGCCATGCCGTACTTCGGCGCCGGCAACCCGGCGGCGGCCAGCACGTCGCCAAAGGCGCCGCGGTCCTCGGCCAGGTCGATGGCCTCCGGCGGCGTGCCGACGATCGGGACCCCCGCGTCGGCCAGGCGCTGCGCCAGCCCCAGCGGTGTCTGGCCGCCCAGCTGCACGATCACGCCCACCACCCCGGGGCCGCCGGCACCCGACTGCTGTTCGGCGCGGAACACCTCGAGGACGTCCTCGAAGGTCAGCGGCTCGAAATACAGCCGGTCGGCGGTGTCGTAGTCGGTGGACACCGTCTCCGGGTTGCAGTTGACCATCACGGTCTCGAAACCGGCCTGGCTCAACGTCGTTGCCGCATGCACGCAGCTGTAGTCGAATTCGATGCCCTGGCCGATGCGGTTGGGGCCCGAGCCCAGGATCAGCACCTTGGGCTTTTCGGTCTGCGGGGCCACCTCGGTCTCGGCGGCGGGGTCCAGCTCGTAGCTGCTGTAGTGGTAGGGCGTCTTTGCCTCGAACTCGGCCGCGCAGGTGTCCACCGTCTTGTAGACCGGGTGGATGCCGAGGCGCTCGCGCAGCGAGCGCACGCCGTTCTCGCCCGCCAATTCCGGTCGCAGGGAGGCGATCTGGCGGTCCGACAGCCCGCTGTGCTTGGCGCGCCGCAGCAGGTCGGCGTTGAGCACCGGGGCGTCCACCAGCTCCGTGCGCAGCTTGCCCAGCTCGCCGATCTGGGCCAAAAACCACGGGTCCACGCCGCTGGCCTCGGCGACGTCCTCGATCGAGGCGCCCAGCCGCAGCGCCAGTTCGATGTCGTAGAGCCGGCCCTCGGTCGGGGTGCGCAGCCGGTCGAGCACCTCGTGCAGGTCCCCGTCCGCGTCGGGCTTCGTCCAGAAGCCCGCGCGGGTGGTCTCCAGCGACCGCATCACCTTGCCGAGCGCCTCGATGAAGTTGCGGCCCAACGACATCGCCTCGCCGACGGACTTCATGGTGGTGGTCAGGGTGGGGTCGGCGCCCGGGAACTTCTCGAACGCGAACCGCGGCGCCTTGACGACGACATAGTCGAGCGTCGGCTCGAAGCAGGCCGGCGTCTCCTTGGTGATGTCGTTGAGGATCTCGTCGAGGGTGTAGCCGATGGCCAGCTTGGCGGCGATCTTGGCGATCGGGAAGCCGGTGGCCTTGGAGGCCAGCGCGCTGGACCGCGACACCCGGGGGTTCATCTCGATCACGATCAGCCGGCCGTCGACCGGGTTGACCGCGAACTGGATGTTGCAGCCGCCGGTGTCCACGCCGACCTCGCGCAGGATCGCGATGCCCAGGTCGCGCATGCGCTGGTATTCGCGGTCGGTGAGCGTCATGGCGGGTGCGACGGTGACCGAGTCGCCGGTGTGCACGCCCATCGGGTCGAAGTTCTCGATCGAGCACACCACGACCACGTTGTCGTTGCCGTCGCGCATCAGCTCGAGCTCGAATTCCTTCCAGCCGTAGATCGATTCCTCGATCAGCACGTTGGCGCTGGGGCTTTCGGCCAGGCCGGCGCCGGCCATCCGGTCGACCTCCTCGACGGATCGCGCCATGCCCGACCCGAGCCCGCCCATGGTGAAGCTGGGCCGCACCACCACCGGCAGCCCGAGTTCCTCGACCGTCTCGCGCACCTCTTCCATCGTGAAACACACCCGGCTGCGGGCGGATTCACCGCCAACCTTGGCGACGATGTCCTTGAACATCTGGCGGTCCTCGCCGCGCTGGATGGCGTCGATGTCCGCACCGATCAGCTCGACACCGTGGCGCTCCAGCGCCCCGTTCTCGTACAGTGCAACGGCGGTGTTGAGGGCGGTCTGTCCGCCCAGCGTGGCCAGCAGCGCGTCGATCTTGTTGCCGCGCTCGGCCTGCTGGGCGATCACCCGCTCGACGAAGGCCGGTGTGATGGGCTCGACGTAGGTGTGGTCGGCGTACTCGGGGTCGGTCATGATGGTGGCCGGGTTGGAGTTGATCAGGCTGACCTCCAGCCCCTCCGCCCGCAGCACCCGGCAGGCCTGGGTGCCCGAGTAGTCGAACTCGGCGGCCTGGCCGATGACGATCGGCCCCGAGCCGATGACCAGCACGTGGCGCAAGTCGGTGCGACGCGGCACTAGCGTCCCCCTGCCATCAGGTCGACGAATTGGTCGAACAGGTACTCCGCGTCATGCGGACCGGCGGCGGCCTCGGGGTGGTACTGCACCGAAAACGCCTTGCCGTCGGCGAGTTTGACACCTTCCACCACCCCGTCGTTGGCGCAGGTGTGGCTGACGACCGCCGGGCCGAACGGCGTGTCGAAGGACTGGCCCGCCTCGCCTTCGAGCGCGAAGCCGTGGTTCTGCGCGGTCACCGCGACCCGCCCGGTGGCGTGGTCGATGACCGGGACGTTGATGCCGCGGTGCCCGAAGACCATCTTGTAGGTGGACAGGCCCAGCGCCCGGCCGAGGATCTGGTTGCCGAAACAGATGCCGAACAACGGGATTCCGGCGCCCAGCACCTCCCGGGTGAGCCCGACGACGTGGTCGGCGGTGGCGGGGTCGCCCGGGCCGTTGGACAGGAACACGCCGTTGGGGTTGATGTCGGCGATCTGCTCGAAGGTCGCCGACGCCGGCAGCACGTGGCTGCGGATGCCGCGCCGCGCGAAATTGCGAGGGGTGTTGGTCTTGATCCCCAGGTCGAGGGCGGCCACCGTGAACCGGTGCGGCCCTTCGGGTTCCACGACGTAGGCGCCGTCGGTGCTGACCTCGCCGGCCAGGTCGGCGCCCAGCATCGACTGCTGGCCCCGCACCCGCTCCACCAACTCGGCCGGCTCGGCCAGCGCGTCGCCGGAGAACACCCCCGCCTTCATCGAGCCGCGGCTGCGCAGGTGCCGCACCACCGCCCGGGTGTCGATGCCGGCGATGCCGACGATGCCCTGCCGGGCCAGCTCGTCCTCCAGCGTGCCGGTGGCGCGCCAGTTGGAGGCGCGCGGCGACGGATCGCGCACCGCGTACCCGGCGACCCAGATCTTGTCGCCGCGGCTTTCGGCGTCCTCGTCGTTCCAGCCGGTGTTGCCGATCTGCGGCGCGGTGGCCACGACGATCTGGCGGTGATAGCTCGGGTCGGTCAGCGTTTCTTGGTAGCCGGACATCCCGGTGGAGAACACGGCCTCCCCGAGCGTCTGGCCGACCTTGCCGAACGGCGTTCCGGTGAAGACGCGACCGTCTTCCAGAACCAAAACAGCCTTAGTCATGCGCGGCCCCCTCCTCCCGGCCCTCCAGCCAGGCGTCGTACTCGTCGCGGTGGTTCGCGCGAAACGCGGTGTCGATCTCGGTTCCCGAAGGCAGGCGCCACCGGATCGCCAATATTCCGATCCGAGGCGCGACCCTGCCCGCCATCCGGCGCTCCATGCGGATGCCCTCGATCGCGTCTTCTGGAATCCAAATAGGCTGGGCGCGAACCCTTTCCACCATGATCCCCTCGTGATAACGGGTCAGCACCGCCTTGCTGCGAAAGCCCAGATCGCCGGCCGCGATCCGCTCGCTCCAGTCGGGCGCCATCATGGAACCGCAGTAGTGGCCGCGGGTGGTGATGGTCGCGGCCCCCACCTGGTCGGGCAGGTCGGGCAGCTCGCCGATCAACTGCTGCTGCCGCTGCGCGCGCCGCTGCCAGGAGCGCATTATCAGCTGGATGAGCACCGTTATCACGATCACCAGCACGGCCGCGAAGATCAGCGACCCCACCAGCGTGGCAGAGTTCATGCCGGGCTCTTCCCGTCCCGCGCGGTGACCTTTCCGCGCAGCAGGGTCGCGGTCACGGTGGCGGGCAACGTCATTGACTCATACGGCGTGTTGGCCGACCGGCTGGCCAGGTCCGACCCGGCGACCGTCCACGTGGCGTCCGGGTCCACGACGGTGAGGTTGGCCGGCTCACCCACCTCCAGCGGGCGGCCGTGATCGGGCAACCCGACGATGCGCGCCGGGTTCTCGCTCATCACCCGCGCGACGTCGCGCCAGGTCAACAGCCCGGGTGCCACCATCGTCTGCACCACGACCGACAGCGCGGTCTGCAGCCCCAGCATGCCGGGGCGCGCCGCCGAGAACTCGACGCACTTCTCGTGTTCGGCGTGTGGGGCATGGTCGGTGGCCACACAGTCGATTACCCCGTCGGCCAGCGCCTGACGCAGCGCGACCGCGTCGGCGGCCTCGCGCAGTGGCGGGTTGACCCGGTTCACCCCCTGGTAGTCGGCCAGCCTGCTGTCGTCGAGCAGCAGGTGGTGCGGGGTGACCTCGGCGGTGATCGAAATGCCTTGTTGCTTTGCCCATTTCACGATCTCGACGGTGCCCGCGGTGGAGGCGTGGCAGATGTGCACCCGCGCGCCGGCGTCGCGGGCCAGCAGGGCGTCGCGGGCGACGATCGATTCCTCGGCTGCCCGGGGCCACCCGGCGAGTCCCAGCCGCGCGGCCGTCGGGCCCTCGTGGGCGACGGCGCCGACGGTGAGCCTCGGCTCCTCGGCGTGCTGGGCGATCAGCACCCCCAGGCCGGTGGCGTACTCGAGGGCGCGACGCATGATCAACGGGTCGTGCACGCAGATGCCGTCGTCGGAGAACATCCGCACCTGCGCTGCGCCGGCGGCCATCATGCCCATCTCGGTGAGCTCGGTCCCGCCCAGCCCGACGGTAACGGCCCCGACGGGATGCACGTCGACGAGGCCGACCTGCTGGCCGCGATGCCAGACGTGGTCGGTGACCACCGGGCTGTCGGCGACGGGATTGGTGTTGGCCATCGCGAACACCGCCGTGTAGCCGCCCAAAGCCGCGGCCGCCGAACCGGTTTCGATGTCCTCGGCGTATTCGCGGCCCGGCTCGCGCAGGTGGGTGTGCAGGTCGACGAACCCGGGCAGCAGCACCTGGCCCGTCGCGTCGATCACGTCTAGGTCTTTTTCGAGGCCTCCGGCCTCGCCGAGGCCCGGGCCGATTTCGACGATCTGCCCGTCGTCGACGAGGACGTCGACGCGGTCGCCTTCGCCGTACAGACGCACCCCGCGGATCAACACGCTCATGCCGCGATGTCCTCCGCCCCGACCAGCACGTGGAACAGCACCGCCATCCGCACGTGCACTCCGTTCGAAACCTGTTGCAGCACCGCCGATTGCGACGAGTCCGCCACCGACGACGAGATCTCCATGCCGCGCACCATGGGCCCCGGGTGCAGCACCACGGCGTGGCCCGGGAGCATCGCCTGGCGCCGCTCGGAAAGCCCGTAGCGGACCGAGTATTCGCGCACCGACGGGAAGAAGCCGCCGTTCATCCGCTCGGCCTGGACCCGCAGCATCAGCACCGCGTCGGCGGCGGGCAGCTCGGCGTCGAAGTCGTAGGAGACGGTGGCCGGCCAGCCGTCGACTCCGACCGGCAGCAGCGTCGGCGGCGCGACCAGCACCACCTCGGCGCCGAGGGTGGCCAGCAGCATGACGTTGGAGCGGGCGACCCGGCTGTGCAGGATGTCGCCGACGATCACGACGCGCCGGCCCTCGATGCCCCCGAGCCGCTGGCGCACGGTCAACGCGTCCAGCAGCGCCTGCGTGGGGTGTTCGTGGGTGCCGTCGCCGGCGTTGATGACCGACGGGCCGTCACCGTTACTGCACGTCCAGTCGGCGAGCAGGTGCGCGGCGCCGGACGCGGGGTGGCGGATGATCAGCGCGTCGGCGCCGGCCGCCCGCAGCGTCAGGGCCGTGTCGCGCAGCGACTCGCCCTTGCCCACCGACGATCCGGCCGCGCTGACGTTGATCACGTCGGCGCTCATCCACTTGCCGGCCACCTCGAAGGACACCCGGGTGCGGGTCGAGTTCTCGTAGAACATCGTGACGACGGTGCGGCCGCGCAGCGTCGGCAGCTTCTTGATCTCGCGGCCGACCAGCGCCTGGGCGAACCGGTCCGCGTCGTCGAGGATCGCGGTGGCGTCGTCGCGGCTCAGGTCGCCGGCGGCGAGCAGGTGGCGCGTCATCGCGAGATCACCACCCCGTCGTGGCCGTCGTGCTCGGTGAGCAGCACGTGCACGCTCTCGGCGCGGGAGGTCGGGACGTTCTTGCCGACGTAGTCGGCGCGCAGCGGCAGTTCGCGGTGGCCGCGGTCGACCAGAACCGCCAGTTGCACGGCCCGGGGCCGGCCCACGTCGCGGAGCGCGTCGAGGGCGGAGCGCACCGAGCGGCCGGAGTAGAGCACGTCGTCGACGAGGATGACCAGGGCGTCGTCGACGCCGCCGGCCGGGATGGAGGTGGCCGCCAGCGGTCGCGGCGGCTTTTGCATGAGGTCGTCGCGGTAGAGGGTGATGTCCAGGGCGCCGTGGGCGACGTCGACCCCGCTGAACTCGCCGATGTTGGTGGCGAGCCGGTCGGCCAGGATCACGCCGCGGGTCGGGATGCCCAGCAGCACCACGCGCGGTCCGTCGGGACCATCCAGCGCGGTCTTTTCGATGATCTGATGCGCGATGCGGGAAATGGTGCGGCCCACGTCGGCCGCCGACATCAACTCTCTCGATTCGCCGCCGCAAGCGGCATCCGCGGCACCCATACGAGACTTGACCTCCTTCTCCGCCTCTCTGGACGGATCGTTAAAGGATGTCGACTGCCCGGCAGCGTAGCACTTCCGACCAGCGTGCCGGCAACGCGGTCGACGTGTCGGTGGCCTCAAGTACTGTCGAAAGCATGTTCGAACGTGATCCCGGCGAGGTGGCGCTCATCGAGCGAATCGCCGAGTTGGAGCGGCACAAGTCGGCGGCTGCCGCGGAGCAGGCGCGGGCGGCGGCGGCCCTCGATGTGCTGCGTCGCGCCAACGAGGCCGCCGCCGGCGTGCCCGCCGCGCAGCGCGGCCGCGGGCTGGCCAGCGAGATCGCCCTGGCCCGGCGCGATTCCCCGGCCCGCGGCGGGCGGCACCTCGGCTTCGCCAAGGCGCTCGTGCATGAGATGCCGCACACGCTGGCCGCGCTTGATGCCGGGCGGTTGTCCGAGTGGCGGGCCACGCTGATCGTGCGCGAATCCGCGTGCCTGGACGTCGAGGACCGCCGCGTACTGGACTCCGAGCTGTGCGCCGACACAGCCAGGCTGGACGGGATGGGTGATGCCCGCGTCGTGGCGGCGGCCCGGGCGATCGCCTACCGGCTGAACGCTCAGGCGGTGGTCGATCGCGCCGCCAAGGCCGAATCCGAGCGCACGGTGACGATTCGGCCGGCCCCGGACACCATGACATGGGTGACCGCGCTCCTCCCGGTGGCCAAGGGTGTCGCGGTGTACGCGGCGCTCAAGCGGGCCGCCGACACCACCTTCGACGACCGGACCCGCGGCCAGGTGATGGCCGACGCGTTGGTGGAGCGGGTTACCGGACGGCCCGCCGACGAAGCCGAGCCGATCGCGGTCAACCTGATCGTCTCCGATGCGACGCTGCTGGGAGACGACGACAGCGCCGCGGTCGTCGACGGGTACGGTCCGATCCCGGCGGCCGTGGCCCGCCACCTGGTGAGCGCCGCGGTTGGGGACGGCCCGTCCCGCGCGACGTTGCGGCGGCTGTACCGGCATCCGGGCTCGGGGGCGCTGGTGGCCATGGAGTCGCGGGCGCGTCGCTTCCCGAAGGGGCTGGCAACGTTCATCGGGCTGCGAGATCAGGGCTGTCGCACGCCTTACTGTGACGCGCCCGTCCGGCACCGCGATCACGCCCGGCCCCATCATCAAGGCGGTGCCACCAGCGCGGCGAACGGGCTGGGGATGTGCGAACGCTGTAACTACGCCAAGGAGGCGCCCGGCTGGCGCGTCACCGCCGCCGTGGACGAAACAGGCGGCCACCGAGCCGAATTCGAGACACCGACCGGGAGGCGCTACCAATCCGGCGCGCCGCCACCGCCCGGGCCATTCCCCATCGAAGTCAGTGAGATCGAGCTCCGGATCGCGATCGCGCTGCCCGATCTGCACGCCGCCTAAGCTGGCGGGTATGACAGGTCTTGATTTCGACGCGCTCTATCGCGGTGAGAGTCCCGGCGAAGGCCTGCCGGTGATGGCCACACCACCATGGGATACCAAGGCGCCCAAGGAGAACGTCATCGCCTGGCACGCCGGCGGCTTCGTCCACGGCGACGTCCTCGACATCGGCTGCGGACTCGGCGACAACGCAATCTACTTGGCACACAACGGCTACCACGTGACCGGGCTGGACATCTCACCGACCGCGCTGGTCACCGCCGAGCGGCGCGCCCAAGACGCCGGGGTCGACGTGACGTTCGCGGTGGCCGACTCCACGCGGCTCGAGGGGTACACCGAGGCGTTCGACACGATCGTCGACAGCGGCATGTTCCACTGCCTCGACGACGAGGGAAAGCGCCGCTACGCCGCCGCGGCGCACCGGGCGACCAGGCCCGGAGCCACGTTGCTTATCAGCTGCTTCTCCGACACGAATCAGAGCGACGACGAGTGGCCCCGCCCGGTGGTGTCCGAGGAGACGGTGCGCGACGTCCTCGGCGGGGCCGGCTGGGACATCGAATCCCTCGAGCCCGCGACGGTGCGCCGCGAGCTGGACGGCAACCAGGTCGAGATGGCGTTCTGGCACGTCCGGGCGCGGCGTCGCTAGCTGCTACGACGGCGGAGGAGGACTCGGCGGCGGCGGCGCGGACGGGGGCCAGGTGCGGCGCGGACGGATGGGCCCGCAGTTCAGGCCGATCTTGCACTCCCAGGCGGCCGACGCTTGGGGTTGGTCCGGGTCGCAGCACTGATCGTCCGGCGATCCCGGCGTCGGGGCCACGGTCGTCGGCGGGTCCGCGATGGTGCGTGGTGCAACAACACCGTCGAGCTCGACACTTCCGAACGCCAGGGCCAGCACGGCGGCACCACCACCGCACGTTGCGGCAATCTTCATGGCGGTTCGAGTCGCCATGACAACCATTCTCGACCCGTCCGAGCTGGATGAACAGAGCTAGTTACCCTGAACCGGTGAATCTCGACGTCAATCAGGCCTCCATCCGCGAGGTGTGCGACGCCGGCGTGCTGGCCGGTGCGGTGACGATGGTGTGGCAGCGCGGAGAACTGCTGCAGGTCAACGAGATCGGATACCGCGACATCGACGCGGGCCTGCCGATGCGGCGGGACACGCTGTTTCGCATCGCGTCGATGACCAAGCCGGTTACGGTCGCCGCGGTGATGAGCCTGGTCGACGAGGGCAAGCTGACGCTGAAAGACCCCGTCGTGCGCTGGGCGCCGGAGCTGGCCGACGTGCGGGTGCTCGACGATCCGCACGGACCGCTGGACCGGACGCACCCGGTCCGCCGCGCCATCCTGATCGAGGACCTGCTCACCCACACCAGCGGACTGGCCTACGCGTTCTCGGTGTCCGGGCCGATCTCGAAGGCCTACATGCGGCTGCCGTTCAACCAGGGCCCGGACGCCTGGCTGAGCGAGCTGGCCAAGCTGCCGCTGGTGCATCAGCCCGGCGAGAAGGTCACCTACAGCCACGCCATAGACCTGTTGGGCGTCATCGCTTCCCGCATCGACGGCAAGCCCTTCCACCAGGTGCTCGACGAACGCGTGCTCGGCCCGGCGGGCATGCCCGACACCGGGTTCTTCGTCTCCGCCGAGGCCCGCCGGCGCGCCGCCACCATGTACCGGCTCACCGACGACCACCAGCTGCAGCACGGCGTCATGGGGCCGCCACACATCACGCCGCCGTCGTTCTGCAACGCGGGCGGGGGGTTGTGGTCGACCGCCGACGACTACCTGCGGTTCGTGCGGATGCTGCTCGGCGACGGAACCGTCGACGGCGTGCGGGTGCTCTCGGCGGAGTCGGCCCGCCTCATGCGGACCGACCGGCTCACCGACGAACACAAGCGGCACAACTTCCTCGGCGCGCCGTACTGGGTGGGCCGCGGGTTCGGGTTGAACCTGTCGGTGGTGACCGATCCGGCGAAGTCCACGCCGCTGTTCGGGCCCGGGGGCGCGGGGACGTTCAGCTGGCCCGGCGCGTACGGCACCTGGTGGCAGGCCGATCCGTCGGCCGACCTGATCCTGCTCTACCTGATTCAGAACCTGCCCGACCTGACCGTGGACGCGGCCACGGCCGTCGCGGGCAACACGTCGCTGGCGAAACTTCGCACCGCACAACCCAAATTCGTTCGCCGCACCTATCAGGCGCTCGGGTTGTAGCGCCATGGTCGACTACCCGCCCGCCCGCATCACCGGGCAACGGCTGGTGCTGCGCCCACCGGTGCTCGACGACGCGGGCGCTTTGTTCCAGCGGATCGCGCGCGACCCCGCGGTGACCAAGTACCTGCTGTGGGCGCCGCACCTCGATGTGGCCGCGACGCGGCGGGTCATCACCGAAAAGCTCAACGTCGGCGACGAAGAGCGGACCTGGGCGATCGCGCTTAAGAACAGTGGCGAACTCATCGGGCTGACCAGTTGCAGGCGCCCCGTGTCGCACTCGGTCGAGATCGGCTACTGCATGGGACGGCGCTGGTGGGGCAAGGGTTACATGTCCGAGGTGCTCGACCTGCTGATGTCGGCGCTGCAGGCCGATCGCGGGGTGTACCGCGTCTGGGCGTCGTGCAGCGTCGAAAACGAGCGCTCGGCGCGGCTATTGGAGCGCGCCGGCTTCGTCCTGGAGGGCCGGCTCGGCCGCTATGCCGTCTTCCCCACCATGGGACCCGAGCCGCAGGACAGCCTGCTCTACGCCAAGATCCTGCGCTGACGCAGCGGTTCGCGAGGCGCGACGAGGTTTCCCCGCATGGTTAGTGGGAATCCGAGGTGTGACATGAGGTGCATCGGGGCACACGCGAGCCGGTAGCGATAGGGAGAAGGTGGCCTGCCGATGACCACCGCCACGCGGCCCTTCCACGGGCACGGACGCCACGAATTGCCTGGCGGCCGCCACGAACTGCGTCATGGTCGTCGAGGTTTCGCGCGGCCGTCGCGGACGTCAAATGTGTTGCTCGGCCTGCGATCCCGGTTGGGAATCATCGCCGGCGCCGCCGCGCTTGCGCTGCTCTCGGGTGCCGCGGGGGCCCTCTGCGTGATCGAACTTCGCCCGATTGCCCCGAGTGCGACGGGTCCCTACGCCCCTGCCCCGGCGCCCGCCGCCACCATCGAGCAGGCGGCGGCCAAGGCGCGGCCCAGTGTGGTCAAACTCGAGACGGCGACCCCGGCGCAGGCCGACGAGGGCTCCGGAGTCGTGCTGAGCGCCGACGGGCTGATCCTCACCAACAACCACGTCGTCTCGATACCGGGCCCCGGCGGGCCCGCGCCGGCGGCAACCGTGGCGACGCTGGCCGACGGACGCGCCGCGCCGTTCACCATCGTCGGCGCCGACCCTGCCGCCGACATCGCCGTCGTTCGCATTCAAGGGATTTCGGGCCTGACCCCGATCACCATGGGCTCGTCGGCCGGCCTGCGGGTTGGCCAAAGCGTGGTGGCCATCGGCGCGCCGCTCGGGCTGGACGGCACGGTCACCACCGGGGTGATCAGCTCGCTGCACCGCCCGGTGTCGGGCGTCACCGGCCCCGCCGGCAACAGCGGGGTGTTCGACGCCATCCAGACGGACGCCACCATGAGCCCCGGCAGCTCCGGCGGCGCATTGGTCGACACCGACGGTGAGATGATCGGGCTCAATTCCGCCATCGCGACGATGGGAGCCGTTTACCCCGGCGGCCCGGCCAGCTGGATCGGCGTGGGCTTCGCCATCCCCATCGACCAGGCCAAACGCGTCGCCAACCAATTGATCGCCACCGGCAACGCGACGAACGCGTCCCTGGGTCACCGCTGAGCGGCGACTACCCGTCCCGTTCCAACGCCCGCCGCGCATAGGCGCGCACGTCGGCGTCCCCGTCCTTGAGCGCGATGCTCAGGGCGTCGCGGGCGGCGGGTTCGGCGGCCCAGCGCGTCAGGCTCAGCACCGCCGCCTTACGCACGTCGAGGTGCGCGTCGGACAGCGCCTCGGACAGCAGCGGCACCGCGACCGCGGCACTCGCGCCGCGCAGTGCGCGCGCCGCGCCCTCGCGCACCTGCCACGCCGGCGCCCGCAACGCCTTTTCGACGGCACCGAGATCACCCGCACCGCAGCCCAATTCGCCGAGCGCGGCGAGCGCGGCCGCGCGCACCGCCCTATTGCGCCACCTGGCGAACGGCGACGTCTTTGCGATCCCGGTGAGCAAAAACTATGACCGCGACGCGCCGGCCAGTTCTCGCTCCGGCGGCGGCGGGCTGTCCAGGCCGGGCGGCACCAACCCGGCGGGCACCAGCCGCGCCGCCGCCAGCGGGAACAGCCCGCACAGCGCCCAGGCCGCCGGGTATTCGGCCGCCGCGACCACCGCGCCGAAGAGCGGCGGCCCGGCCGCGGCCATCAGCCGTTGCGTGGTGTTCTGCAGGCCCAGCGCGCGTCCGCTCCAGAACGGCCCGGCGAACTCCGTGATCGCGGTGGCCTCCAGCCCGTTGTCGAGGACGGCGAGCACCGAGATGGCGACCATCAGCAACACGTCGTATCCGGAACCCGTGCCGTCGGTCAGGGCGAGTACGAATAGCGCCAGCGCGGCGGCGACGGCGAT
The DNA here is from genome assembly GCF_001672815.1 of Mycobacterium sp. E796. Classification (GTDB taxonomy): domain Bacteria; phylum Actinomycetota; class Actinomycetes; order Mycobacteriales; family Mycobacteriaceae; genus Mycobacterium. The sequence continues at coordinate 20,954 of NZ_LZKK01000169.1, forward strand.
CGTACGAACCGGGCGCATTCGCGAGCCGACGCGATCGGACCAGCGGCCCACCGCGATTCGGCCCGCGGCGCCCAACACCTGGGTCAGGGTGACCAGCCCACCGGCGGCCGCCACCGACCAACCGTGGCGATGCATCAACCACACGAGCATGAACGTCACGGTCACCGTCTGCGGGATCATCAGCAGGCCGGCGACCGCATGAATGCGCCACAGCACCGACGAGCCGCGATAAGGGCTGGCCAGTTCCTCCAGATCCGCGGCCGTGCGGGATTTCCTTGGCGGATCGACGATTCCGATCGCACTGGCCACGGCCGCGATCGTGCACATCACCGCGAGGAACATCAGCCCGCGGTGCGGGCCGCTTTCGGACAGCTCCGGTATCACCAACGCGCCCAAGGCGATTCCCAGTGGCTGCGCGGTTTGGCGGATGCCCATCGCCAGGCCGCGCTGGCGGGGCGGAAACCAAGCCGACACCAGCCGGCCGCCGGCGGTGTTGCAGCTCGCCGCGGCCATCCCGCCGATGAATAGGAAGACACCGATCATGAGCACCGAATGGGCCGACGCTGCGGCGTAGCCGGCGGCCGCCGTCAACACCGAGCCCGACGTGAGCACGGTGCGCTCGCCGACCCGGTCCAGCACGTAACCCCAGAAGACCAGCGTGACCACCATGCCCCAGCTGGGCATCGACGACAGCAGGACCGCCGCCGGCAGCGACATGCCGCGGTGTGACTCGAGCGAGGGGATAAGGAACGCCACGCCGTTGATGAAGAGAAAGGACGTCGCCGTCACCCCCAACGAGACGGCCATGATCGACCACCGCGCACCCATTCAACAATGTTGCCACAGCGTTTGGCGGTCACCCGGGATCGCGGCGCGCCAAACTTATTGAACGCTAAGGTGTTTCATAGCGACGATTAATGCGGGCGCCGATATGCGCCGTCACGCGCGGCCTGAAACATGTTGAACGCCTTATCGCCATGGCGAAATTCATAGGGGACGCATAGCCTGGGGCGCCGTGGGAGGATCAACTACGTGACTGATGACGCGGCCAAACACGCTTTGACCAAGGTGCCGGCGGTCACCCTCGGCTTCTGGGTGATCAAGATCCTGGCGACGACGCTCGGCGAGACGGGCGGCGACACCGTCACGATGACGCTGAACTGGGGCTACGCCGCGGGCGTCGCCCTGTTCGGCGTCGCGCTCGTCGCCCTGGTCGCCGCGCAGATCTTCGCCAAGCGATTCCACGCGAGCCTGTACTGGGCCACCATCGTGGCCTCGACGACGTTCGGCACGACGCTGGCCGATTTCGCCGACCGACAACTCGGGATCGGCTACACGGGCGGATCGCTGCTGCTGTTGGGTCTCCTGCTCGCGACCCTGGGGCTGTGGCGCTGGACGCAGGGCACGGTGTCGGTGAGCACCGTTTCGACGCCGAAGGTCGAAGCGTTCTACTGGGCCACCATCACGTTTTCGCAGACGCTCGGCACCGCGCTCGGCGACTGGCTCGCCGACACCCGCGGATTCGGCTACGAACGCGGCGCGCTGGTGTTCGGCGCGGCGCTGCTCGTAGTCGTGGCCCTGTACTACTGGACCGGCATCTCGCGCGTCGCCCTGTTCTGGGTGGCCTTCATCCTTACCAGGCCGCTGGGCGCGACCGTCGGCGACTTCATCGACAAACCCGTCGCCGACGGCGGCCTCGCGCTCAGCCGCCCCCTGGCGTCGGCGGTGATCGCCGCGATCGTCGTCGCGTTGGTCGTCGTGTTGCCACAGCGTCCGGGACGCCACCCCGGTCACCCGGAAGACCGCGCGGCGGCGGAAACCCCCTGATTCCCAAGCCTTCCCGCCTGCACGACGCTGTCGCCGTTGCGCGCCGACGCGTCGGCCGGCAGCTCGAAGGCCGGGTACGCCGAGCCGACCGCGGCCGTCGCTGCGGTGCGTTGGGCCTCCATGCGCGCCAGCGCGGCGTCGGTGAAGACCGACAGCCCCAGGTCGGGGTTGTAGCCGTGGATCTCCTTGACGTCGAGCTGGGCCAGGAAATAGACGATCTCCTTGGAGACCACCTGACCCGGGACCAGCACCGGGAAGCCCGGCGGGTAGGGCACCACGAACGTGGTGGACACCAGCGTCCGGCCCTCCGCGAGCCGCCTGCCCGCCATGCCGATCAGCACGTGTTCGCGGTCCGACTCCTCGTATCCGGCGTAGAAGGCCGACCGCATGTCGCCGAACATGCAGGCGTCGACGGGGCGGAACGCCATGTCGAATTCGCTGAAATCCGGCAGGTGCGGCAGGTCCTCCGTGATTTCCTCGACCCGGCGCTGTTGTAAGGCGCGGTCGTCCTTGCCGCCGATGCTCTGTCTGCGCTCGAAGTCGGTCGCGATGCGCCGCAGCACGTCGAGCAGGTAGTGCACGCTCGACCAGGTGACCCCGATGGTGAAGATCAACAGCACACTGTTGATAGACGTTTTGTTGATCTGAATTCCGAACCGCTCCATCAGGATCTTCTCGCGGAAGTCGTAGCCGTTCATGCCGGTCTTGCCGATGAACAGGGTGACCCGCGTCGCGTCCAAGACGAACTGGTCCGACCGCCACGCCTCGTTCCACTCCGCCAGGGCGCCCTGGCGAACCTCGCGGTAGGAGCTGACGGACGACGCGCGGAACTCGTCGGGCACCAGGTCGGACTCGTCGAGGATGCGGAACCACTTGCCGATCAGCCGGTCCTTGCGGACGCGGTGGCGAAAGATCAGGGCCATGTTGTAGACGTTGCGAACCAACTCGAAGCCCTCGATGTCGACCTGCCGGCGCGCCAGGTCCAGCGACGCCAACAGCTGCTGGTTCGGCGACGTCGAGGTGTGCGTCAAGAACGCCTCGACGAACGCGTCGCGGGTGAGCGCCTTGAAGTCCTGGTCGCGAACGTGGACCATCGACGCCTGCCGGAACGCCGACAGCGACTTGTGCGTGGAATGCGTCGCGTAGACGCGAACGCGCGCGCGGGCCGGGTCGGGCAGCAGCCGCCGATCGACCCACTCGGAACGCTCTACGCCCTCCATCGATGCGGCCCAATCCCGGTACTCCGCAGCGTATTCCGGCGACGCCAGCATCTGCTCCAGGCGTTCCGCGGACACCATTGCGGTGCGCTGCCGCGCCCACGGCACCGCGGTGGCGAACGCGTACCACGCCTCGTCCCACAGGAAGCAGATGTCCGGCTTGATCGCCAGCACCTCCTCCATCACCCGGCGCGGGTTGTAGACGACGCCGTCAAAAGTGCAGTTGGTGAGCAGCAGCATGCGGACCCGGTCCAGCTGGCCGGCCGCCTCGAGGTCCAGCAGCGCCTTCTTGATCGTGTGCAGCGATACGGCCCCGTAGATCGCGTACTCGGGCAGCGGGTAGGCGTCCAGGTACAGCGGGTAGGCCCCGGCCAGCACCAGGCCGTAGTGGTGCGACTTGTGGCAGTTGCGGTCGATGAGGACGATGTCGCCCGGTCGCGTCAGGGCCTGCACGACGATCTTGTTGGCGGTGGACGTCCCGTTGGTGACGAAGTAGGTGTTGTTGGAGTTCCACGTGACCGCGGCCTTGTCCATCGCCTTCTTGATGTTGCCGTGCGGGTCCAGCAGCGAGTCCAGGCCGCCGGAGGTGCTCGAGGTCTCGGCCATGAAGATGTTGCGGCCGTAGAACTCGCCCATGTCATGCAGGGACTTCGAGTTGAAGATGCTGGCGCCCCGCGCGACGGGGAGCGCGTGGAACTGGCCGACCGGCGCCCCCGCGTAGGCGCGCAGGGCGTCGAAAAACGGTGTGGCGAAACGGTTTCGCAGGCCCGCGAGCACGGTGCTGTTGAGGTCGGTGACGTCGTTGAGCCGGTAGAACGTCCGGTCGTAGACGTCGGGTTCGTCCTCGGTCTCCGCGGCGATCGATTCGTCGGTGAGCAGGTAAAGGTCGATGTGCGGCCGCAGCTCCCGGATCCACTCGGCGCATTCCACCCAGTCCTGGGTGTCGGTCGTCAGCGCGTCCTCGCAGGCGGCGCCCAGCAGCGTGTTCATCAGCGGCACCCGGTCGTGGGAGCGCAGCGGCAGGTCGTGGCGGATGATCGCGGCCTGGATCTCGCCGTTCAGCGCGACCGCGGTGATGGCGTCCTCGATGCTGCCCACCACCAGCAGCTCGTACTGCACGTCGTCGGACGGGGTGCGCAGCGCCCGCAGGCACTCGGCCAGGCTGTCGGGGGCCGTCGACGGGGCGTCGTCGGCGAGCAGCACGGTGTAGAACTGCTGCTGTTTGGCCTGGGCGACCAGCTCCTGCTCGGCCAGCGACGCGGTGGTGTCGAACAGCCCGGCGCGGTCGCCGTATTCGCTCAGCAGGCGCACCGCCAGCGACACCTCCTCGCTGAGGCGCACCGTCGAAAGGCCCTCCAGGTGGGCGCGAAACGTCGCGAGATTGGCGGCGCCGGGGAACAGCCAGTAGCGCTCGTAGGCGGCGATGCGGTCCATCAGGCGCTTCACCCGGGCGATGTCGTGCGTCTTGTCCAGGCCGGCGAGGTCGACGTCGCGCAGGTGACGGCAGGCGTCGTCGAGCAGGTTCCAGGTGTCGACGCGCGTGTACGACGGGTTGGCGACGGCCGCGAGCGCGGACACGCGAAGTCGCCTCGGGCGGGCGGATTCTGGACTCATGGCGTCACCCTCTTCGCATCAGTGCAGCTCACAATTATCGCGCGCCCCGTCCCGGATCTCGGTGGTTCGCCTCATAGCCAGCAGCATTCCATCGGTAGCCGCTGTTGTGGCCCGTTTCGAGGTCAGGGATCCAGCTCGTCGTCGGCATCAACGGCGCGCCGATTTGCCCTGGAGTCCACCCACCGCAGCACCGGGAGCTCCCGGCTCCGCGCGGGCAGTTCGGTGACGTCGCTCAGCGAGCGCACCACGGCCTGCGTCAGTCCCATGATGGCGGCCATCACCGGCAGCAGCGGCTGCAGCGGCCGGGCGGCCGACCGGACCGTGCTGATGCGGCGGGCCACGATCAGGCGTTCGATCGAGTGGTAGAGCCAGGCGCCGACGCCCAGCGCGTAGATCGCGAGCGCCGACGCGACGATGCTCCACCCGTAGGCCGCGCACACGACGGCGCCCAGCACCACCGTCGCGGCCAGGAAGGCCGCGACCGCGACACGCAGCTCCAACCGGGTCATTGCTCTTTGCGGACCGCCTTGGCGGCCGCGCGGATCTGCGGGGTCACCAGCATGACCTGGCCGAGCACCCCGTTGACGAAGCCCGGCGACTCGTCGGTGGACAGCTCCTTGGCCAGCTGCACGGCCTCGTCGACGGCGACGGGCTCGGGAACGTCGTCGGCGTAGAGCAGCTCCCACACCGCGACCCGCAGAATGGCCCGGTCGACCGCGGGCAGCCGGTCCAGGGTCCAGCCCTGCAGGTGGGAGCTGATCAGGTCGTCGATGTGGGCGAGGTGCTCACCGACACCCCTGGCCGCGGCGGCGGTGTACGGGTACAGCGGCGACACGTCCGGATTCGCGTCGGCCAGCGCGGTCCGGACGTCGACCACTTCAGCCGGGGTCAACTCCCGGGCCTCGGCCTCGAACAACAGGTCGACGGCTCGCTTGCGCGCCTGATGGCGTCCCTTAGCAGCCATGCGGCCCGCTCACGCGTTGACGCGCCCCAGGTAGCTACCGTCGCGCGAGTCCACCTTCAGCTTGTCCCCCGTGTTGATGAACAGCGGCACCTGGATCTCCGCACCGGTCTCCAGCGTGGCCGGCTTGGTGCCGGCGCTGGACCGGTCGCCCTGCAGGCCCGGTTCGGTGTGGGTGACCGCGAGCTCGACCGACACCGGCAGCTCGATGTAGAGCGGCGCCCCGTTGTGGAACGCGATCTGCACGGGCAGACCCTCCAGCAGGAACCGCGAGGCGTCGCCGACCAGAGACTCGGGCAGCGGGTGCTGCTCGTAGTCCTGGCTGTCCATGAACACGAAGTCCGAGCCGTCGTGGTACAGATAGGTCGCGTCGCGGCGGTCGACGGTGGCCGTCTCCACCTTGACGCCCGCGTTGTAGGTCTTGTCGACCACCTTGCCGGACAGCACGTTCTTCAGCTTGGTGCGTACGAAGGCCGGCCCCTTGCCGGGTTTGACGTGCTGGAACTCAACGATCTGCCATAGCTGGCCGTCGATCTCCAGCACCAGTCCGTTCTTGAAGTCGGCAGTCGAAGCCACGGTCGGTATATCTCCTCAGGGATGCTGTCGGTTCGCCCCATGCAGATTACCCGCGCCGCGGGCCCGGCCCGAACCGTGCGCCCGTGATCACGCGCACCCCCGCCCCTACAGGGCGACCAGGATATTCAGCGCAATCTCGATCGTCGGCAGCACGAACACGAAGAAGAACGCGGTCGAAAAGGCGATGGCTTCGCGAATCAACGGAAGCAGAAATCCCGCTAATTGATTGAGCATCTGCTCGAAAGTGGTGAGGGCTCCGGCGAAGAAATTCTGCACATCGCCCCACAGGGCGGAAATGGTGCCGGTAATCGATTCCGCGGGCGGCAGCAACGCGGCGTTGGCTGCCTCGGCGGCCGCATACTGCGCCACCCCGGCGTTCATCAGCCCGACGAATTGCTGGTGGAAGGCCGCCGC
>NZ_LZKK01000170.1 GCF_001672815.1 Mycobacterium sp. E796
CGCAGCCGACGGTGATCTCCCGCGACCGGTTGCGGGCGGCGTCGGCGGGCGCGATCGGGTTGCCGTCGGCGCCCAGCACCGCGACCTCGGCCAGGCCCGGCGGCTTGAGCTGATCGAAGCCCAGGGCGTTGCGGTCGATCACGTCTTCCCAGTCGAGCAGGCTGATGCTGACGGTGTCGGTCACCCGCGGTTTGAGCGAAAGCGTTTGCGGCTCGCCCGGTTTCAGCTTCCAGACCTGCGGGCCGTCGCCCAGGTCGACCGCCAGCACCGTCGGGTGCGCCGGCAGCGTCGACCCGCTGGGCGCCACGCGCAGCCCGGTGACCTCGGTGGCCCGCGGCAGGGTGAGGGTCAGCGTCGGCGGGGACTTGTGCTGCACGACCCGCTGCGGCGCGGTCCACGCGGTGGCCGGGTCGCCGTCCGTCGCCGCGAACGCGGACCCGAGGATGTCGACCAGGTCCGAATCGCCTTGGGCCCGAACGGTATTCGGCTCGGCGATCAGGTCGGCCAGCTTGGGCCCCTGCCGTGGCCGCACCCACACCATCGGCGTCACCGATACCGGGTCCGTGACGGTGAGGGTGCGGCTGAAGTTGACCGGCTCCTCCGGAGCCAGTGCCATCGACGCCGCGCAGCGCACACCGCCGGGCGCCGCCGCGCAACCCGGCCTGCCGAGCAGCTCCGATCCCAGGTCCCACGCGGCGACCGCCGCGCCCCGCGGCGGCCCGGGCACCCGCACGGTGTGCCGCAGGCTGACCGGATGGGCGAAGCCGGACGCGTCGTACTGGGTGATCGACAGGTCGGTGATGCCGAACTGCACGCCGGGGGAGCCGTCGTCGGTGCCGGCGGCGGTGATCCGCACCCACGGTGTTTCGCCGTACGGCAGCGCCACCGCGAGCGGCTTGCCGGGCTCGTCGAACCGCAGGGTGGTGCTGCCGTTGGCCGTCTCGACCAGGATGCGGCGGACCTGGGCGCCGACGGCGGTGGCGCTCGGCGTGATGGTGAGGGAGCCATTGGTCACCGGGTGGTCGAAGTCCACCCGCAGCCACTGCCCGACGGCGGCCTGCAGTGCGTTGGACACCCACGCCGTCGCCGAGTCGCCGTCGATCGCCGCGGCGGGGGAGGTCGCCGGCGCGACGTCGGGCATGGCGGTGGAGTCCGACGACGAGCTCGACACGGTGATGCGTCCGCCGTTCCAGGCCCCGAAAACCATGTCCGCGCCCGGGACCGGATAGTCGGGGACGCGGTTGAAGGTGTGCCTCGCGTCGCCGTCCGCCCGGACGGCCGACGAATGCTGGTCGACGCGGCCGTAGTCGGTTTCGCGGGCCACAGGGGTGTCGGTAACAGTCACGAGGGGCGCGGGCAGGCCCGCACCGCGGGCGTCGGCGCCCATCAGCACCGGGCCCAGCGGCGGCTGGCCCAGCAGCCGTCGCCGTTCGTCCAGGCGCAGCAGCACCTCGGGGCCGCCCGCGATCCGGGGCAGCCGGTCGGCGTCGACGAAGTAGGGCGCGCCGGGATCACCGGCAACCGCGACGCGGTAGATCTCGACCGCCGGGAACCGCGGCCGCAGGCCGCCGTCGGTGACGAAGCCCGCCAGTGTGCCGGGCCCGACGGGAGCGCCGAACTGGGCCACCTTCTGCAGCCCCGGCGAGCCATCGACGGCGCGGTGCACCAGGATTGGGCGCGCCGAGCGCGACGTCTCCGGATCCAGGTCGTTGCGCAGCACGACATACGAAATGCCTTGGCGGGCAAGGGTATCGGCAAGGCCAACCGAGGGTTGCCCGGCGGCGAACAGCCGTTGCACCGAATCCAGCGCCCGGATGGTCTGCGGCGGGGTCAAGGGGATGGAGTCACGCACGCCCCACGGGCTGTGGCCGAGCACCTGCAGCGGCTCGTCGTGGGTGGTGCCCCACGACTGGGTGGCGAAGGGCGCCCCGGGAACAACCAGCACGCGCCCGGAAAGCGGTGTCCCAGTGTTGTGTTCGTCCAGCCAGTCGGCGGCCTGGTGCCAGTACGCCGGGATCGCGCCGAACGTGCCCGGCGGGGCGAGCCGGCCGGTCCACGCCAGCGAGGTGCTGACCATCAGCGCCGTCAGGACCACGACCGCCACCGCGGCCCGCTTGTCGCGCTCGGGATGGGCGAACGCGCGCAGCCACGCCGCGCGCGGCGCGCTGCCCGGCAGCGCGACCCGGCCCAGCAGCTGCGCGACGCCCAGCGCCACCGGGATGCGGATCACCGGTCCCAGCTTGTGCACGTTGCGCAGCGGCGCGCCGGCGGCGTCCATGAAGGCCTGCACCTCGTGGGCGAAGGGCGACCCCAGCCCGCCGCTGTAACCGACGGCCATCAAGACCACGCCGACCAGCAGCATGGTCACCAGCCGTCCCCGCGCCGGCATTCCCGCGCTGGCCAGCCCGGCCAGGCCGCCCGCCGCGACCAGACAGGTAGCCAGGACGGCCGCCGACCCGGTCACCAACGGCGCGCCGGCCGTGGCGGTCGGCGCCACGAACGGGGTCCAGCTGTCGGTGCCGCGCAGGATCTCGGTCAGCGACGACCACTGCGTCGTCACGCCGGAGGATTCGATGAAGTCCAGGAACGGCGGGCTGACGTGGCGCAGGCAGACCAGCGCCACCATCCACCACAGCGTGGCCAGGCCAAGCGCCAGTGCCCACCACGCCGTGTAGCGCCACCACAACCGGTTCGGGCGGTGACACGCCCACCAGATCACCGCCGGCAGGCAAGCGGCCAACGTCGCGATGGCGTTGACCGCGCCCATCAGCGCGACCGCCAGCCCGGCCTGCGCGGCCAGCACCCGTACCGACCTGTCGCCGGCGGCCCTTAGCGCCAGGATCGTCGGCAACAACACCCACGGCGCCAGCATCATCGGCAGGGTTTCCGACGAGATCGAGCCGAGCGTGGTCAGCACCCGCGGACTCAGCGCGAACGCCGCCGCGCCGATCACCCGCGACGACGGGCTGCCGATGCCCAGCGCCTCGGCCACCCGCAGCAGCCCCCAAAACCCGACCGCGAGCAGCAACGCCCACCACAGCCGCTGGGTCACCCAGCCCGGCACCCCGAGCGCGTGGCCGACCAGAAAGAAGGTGCCGTGCGGAAACAGGTAGCCGTAGGCCTGGTTCTGCGCCTGGCCGAACGGCAGTTCGCTGTTCCACAGGTTGGTCGCGCGGGCAAGGAAGCGCAGCGGGTTGGCGGTGAGGTCAAGCTTGGTGTCGGGGGAGACCTGCCCGGGCGACTGCGCGAACGTCAGCGCCAGCGCGACGGCACCGACCAACAGCAACCACCGGCGGGAGAGCGGCGCAACTGGGGCCGGTGCCGCGGGCTCGGCACACGTCGCGCCCGTCGCGCGGCTAGCTACGGTTGCCGTACTCGACCCGGTTGAGCACTGACGACTGCGGATCGCCCCCGGGGAGTGGCGGCTTCGTGTCCTGCTGCACCATCAAGGTGATCCCGAAGATCGCGGCCGCGCCCAGCAACAGACCAACCACGACGCTCGCGGCGGCGGGCGCGATGATCCGGTTCATGAAACGGCTCCTGGAGTTTCGGGGACTAGCGCCAACCTAGCAGAACGGCGCACGCCGGCCGGGCCGGCGAGTCAGGGCCACGGCACGCAATGACCATGCCAGCAGCGAGAGCCGTAATTCACCAGATACGGCCCGGCGGGGGTGCGCGGCGCGGTCTGCACCGGCACCGTCTTGTGGTCGTCCATCGCCAGCGTCACGCCGACGGTCGCGGCGGCGCCGAGCGACAACCCCACCGCGATGCTGGCCGCAGCGACCAACGAAAACCCGGCCATCGCCGGTTCCTCCCTGCCAGGCAAATGGGCTGATTGCCAACCTACCGGCGATGCCCCCTGGAGCACGGGACGAAACGCCCGCCGTGACAACATGGCCCGATGCCCTTCCCCCGCATCCTGGCCGTGCTCGTCGCCGCGACCGCCTTGCTGGCCGGCTGTGGCCACCATCCCGCCCGTCCGCCGGCGGCCTCGTCGAGCAAGCCGGCCGCCGCCCCCGCGCCGCCGGTATGCGCCGATCCGACGGCCGTGCCGGCCGCGCTGTCGACCCGCGACAAGCTGGCACAACTGCTGATGGTGGGCGTGCGCAACGCCGACGAAGCCCGAACCGTAGTCAATGACTCCCACGTCGGCGGGATCATCATCGGCGGCTGGACCGACCTCTCGATTTTCAAGGGCGGGCTGGCCGAGGTCGCCCACAGCGCGGGGCCCCTGCCGCTGGCGGTCGGCGTCGACGAAGAAGGTGGCCGGGTGTCGCGGTTGAAGTCGCTGATCGGGGCGGCCCCGTCGGCCCGGCAGCTGGCGCAGACGCAGACGGTCCAGCAAGTACATGACCTCGAAATGGAGCGCGGCAAGAAGATGCGCGACCTGGGCATCACCATCGACTTCGCCCCGGTGGTCGACGTCACCGATGCCCCGGACGGCGTGATCGGTGACCGCTCGTTCGGCGCGGACCCGAACACCGTCACCGCCTACGCCGGGGCCTACGCGCAGGGCCTGCGCGACGCCGGGCTGCTACCGGTGCTCAAGCACTTCCCCGGCCACGGACACGGTTCGGGCGATTCACACAAGGGCGGTGTCGTCACACCGCCGCTGAGCGACCTACAGACCAGCGACCTCGTGCCATATCGGACGCTGGTGGCCCAGCTCCCGGTCGCAGTCATGATCGGTCACCTGCAGGTCCCCGGGCTGACCGGCGACGAACCCGCCAGCCTGAGCCGGGCCGCGGTGCAGTTGCTGCGCGATGGCACCGGCTACGGCGCCCCGCCCTTCAACGGCCCGGTGTTCAGCGACGACCTGTCCAGCATGGCCGCGATCTCCGATCGCTACGGCGTGTCCGAGGCGGTGCTGCGCGCGCTGCAGGCGGGTACCGACGTGGCGCTGTGGGTCAGCATCGAAGAGGTGCCAGCGGTCCTGGACCGGCTGGAAAAGGCCGTGGCCGCCGGCGAACTGCCGATGCCGGCGGTCGACGCGTCGGTGGTGCGGGTGGCGACGATGAAGGGCGCCAATCGAACGTGTGGCCACTAATGCGCCGCATCCTCGTTACCCTGTAGTCAGATTGGCGGCTAGAGAGGCAACAACGATGGCGGGTGGTACCAAGCGGTTACCGCGTGCCGTCCGCGAACAGCAGATGCTTGACGCCGCCGTGCAAATGTTCTCCGTCAACGGTTATCACGAGACGTCGATGGACGCGATCGCCGCCGAGGCGCAGATCTCCAAGCCGATGCTGTACCTGTACTACGGCTCCAAGGAGGACCTGTTCGGCGCCTGCCTGGACCGCGAGCTGGGGCGGTTCGTCGACGCGGTGCGCGCCGACATCAACTTCGCCCAGAGCCCAAAGGACTTGCTGCGCAACGCTATCGGGTCGTTCATGCGTTACATCGACGCCAACCGCGCGTCCTGGATCGTGATGTACACCCAGGCCATCAGCTCGCAGGCGTTCGCGCACACGGTGCGCGAGGGACGCGAGCAGATCATCGAATTGGTGGCCGAGCTGATGCGGGCGGGCAGCCGCACCCCCCGCTCGGACGCCGAGTATCAGATGATGGCGGTGGCGCTGGTCGGCGGCGGCGAGGCGATGGCCAACCGCCTGTCCACCGGCGACATCGGCGTCGACGAGGCGGCCGAGCTGATGTTCGACCTGTTCTGGCACGGTCTGCGCGGCGCGCCGGAGGATCGGGAAGCCGCCTCACAAGCCGGATAAGCCGGACAGCCCCTACATTCGTGGGGTGCACTCGTCGGCTCGCAACCTCGACTTCTTTTGCGCGGTCGTCATCGTCGGGTTGCTGGCCGGGGTCGCCGGGCTGGCGACGACGGAGGTGCTGCGGTTCGTCGAGCACGTCACCTACCACTACAGTTTCGGCACGCTGCTGACCGGGATCACCGGCAGCAGCCCGGTCCGCCGCGCGCTGGGGCCGATGGTCGGCGGGGCGCTGGCGGGCCTTGGTTGGTGGATCCTGCGGCGCCGAAGCCCGGTGCCGCCGCTGGCCCAGACCATCGCCCGCCGCGAGCGGATTCCGCGGCTGGCGTGGAGCGTCGACGCCGTGTTGCAGGTGCTGCTGGTCGGCTCCGGCGCCTCCCTGGGTCGCGAGGGCGCCCCGCGCCAATTCGCCGCTGCCCTTGGCGATTTCGGCACCGCGTGGTTGAAGCGGCTGTCCAGCCACGACCGCCAGGTCTTGCTGGCCTGTGCGGCCGGCGCGGGCCTCGGCGCCGTGTACGCCGTGCCACTGGCCGGCGCGCTGTTCGCGGTGCGGATCATGCTGAACACCTGGCACCCGCGGGCGGTGGGCGCCGCGTGCCTCACGTCCAGCCTCGCCGTCGCGATCTGCTCGGCCGAAACCCACGATCAGCCGATCCTGGCTTGGCCCAGCGCCGAATCGTCGTACCTGCTGACCGCGCACGGGCTGATCCTGGCGCCGGTCGCCCTCGCGGTGGGATTGGCATTCAAGTGGCTGATGGCGGTCGCGCGGCCGGCCCGGGTGATGCGGTCGTGGGTCCTGATTCCGGCGCTGGCGGGCGCCGGCCTGGTGATGGGCATCTGCTCGCACTGGTGGCCGGAGTTGGCCGGCAACGGCCGCAGCATCCTGACCGTGAGCCTTGCCAGCCGCATGACCCTGTCGGGGGCCCTGGTCATCCTGGTGTTGAAACCGCTGCTGACGGCGCTGTTCCTGCGCGCCGGCGGCGCCGGCGGAATGCTCACCCCGTCGCTGGCCACCGGCGCGGCCGCGGGATCGGCCCTGGTGCTGGCGGTCAATTGGGCGGCCGGGACCCATATGCACACCCCGGCCGTCTCACTGGCCGGGGCCGCCGGGGTGCTCGCGGTGACCCAGGGCTCGCCGATCTGGGCGGCGATCTTCGTCTGGGAGCTGGCCCACCCGCCGCTGTGGCTGTTCGGGGTGTTCCTGCTGACCGCCTGCGGCGCATACGGATTGAAGGTGCTTACGGTCGGCCGCAGGACGGGGCGGACGGGCTAGAGGGCGCGGACGCTGCCGGTCAGGTAGGGATATCCCTTCGCGATGTTGCGCAGGGAAAGATCCCAGCCGCCGTCATCGCCCTGGTCGATGTAGAGCCCCGCGGTGCCGGGCAGCACCAGCGGCTTGCCGAACCGCACCGAGTACTGCGCCTCGTCGGGAATTCGGGCCTCGATGTTGGCCAGAACCGCTGCGGCGCTGAACATCCCGTGCGCGATCACGGTCGGGAACCCGAACAGCTTGGCGGCGATCGGGTTGGTGTGGATCGGGTTGTGGTCACCGCCGACGGCGGCGTAGCGACGGATCTGGCCCGGGCTGACGCGCAGCACCGTGCTGGGCGGGGGCAGCTTCGGCTGCTTCTGCGGCGGCGGCTTGGGCTCGTCGGACAGGCTGGTGCGCTGCTGGTGCAGGAAGGTGGTCGCCTGGTGCCACGCGATGTCGTTACCCACGCTGACATCGGTCACCAGGTCCACCAGCAGGCCCTTGCGGTGCTCGCGCAGGTTCTCCGCGTGCACGCGCACGCCGACCGTGTCGGTCACGGCGATGGGGCGGTACTGCGTGATGCGGTTCTCGGTGTGCACCGAACCCATTGCGGCAAAAGGAAAGTCGAAGCCGGTCACCAGCGACATCATCGCGGGAAAGGTCAACGCGAACGGGTAGGTCAGCGGCACGTGGTTGCCATAGCGCAGGCCGGTGACGCCCGCGTACTCGGCCACGTTCGCCTGGTCGATGGGCAGTTCCTCGACGGTCACCGTGCGGCTGGGCAGCTGGTCGGAGCGGGGCAGCAGGGGCAGCGCCCCGGCCGCCGCGCGCAGCATGTTTCGCAAACCGCTTGGCTGGTTCATCATGCCCCCAACATCGCCTGGCCGCAGACGCGAATGACGTTGCCGGTCACCGCGTTTGACGCCGGGCTGGCGAAGTAGGCGATCGTCTCCGCGACGTCGACGGGCTGGCCGCCCTGCAGTAGCGAGTTCATCCGGCGGCCGACCTCACGGGTGGCCAGCGGGATGGCCGCCGTCATCTGGGTTTCGATGAACCCCGGCGCGACGGCGTTGATCGTGATGCCCTTCTCGTAGAGTCCCGGTGCCAGCGCCTGCGTCAGGCCGATCATGCCGGCCTTGGTGGTGGCGTAGTTGGTCTGCCCGCGGTTGCCCGCGATGCCGGCCATCGACGACAGGCCGATCACCCGGCCCCCCTCGCCGATGCTGCCGTTGCCGACCAGGCCCTCTGTGAGCCGTTGCGGGGCAAGCAGATTGACCGCCAGCACGGCGTCCCAGCGCGCCTCGTCCATGTTGACGAGCAGCTTGTCGCGGGTGATGCCGGCGTTGTTGACCAGGACGTCTGCGTGTCCGGCGTAGTGGTCGTTCAGGTGCTCGGTGATCTTTTCGACGGCGTCGTCGGCGGTGACGTCCAGCCACAACGGGGTGCCCCCGACCCGGCTGGCGGTCTCGGCCAAGGCGTCGGCTGCAGACTCCACGTCGATCGCGACGACGCGGGCGCCGTCGCGGGCGAACACCTCGGCGATGCAGGCGCCGATGCCGCGGGCCGCGCCGGTCACGATCGCCACCTTGCCGTCCAGCGGCCGTTCCCAGTCGGCGGGCGGGGTGGAGTCGGCCTCGCCGACGTAGAAGACCTGGCCGTCGACGTAGGCGGACTTGGCGGACAGGAGGAATCGCATCGTGGATTCCAGGCCGGTCGCGGCGGGTTTCGCGTGCGGCGACAGGTACACCAGCTGTGCGGTCGACCCGTTACGCAGTTCCTTGCCCAGCGAGCGGGTGAAGCCCTCCAACGCGCGCTGCGCGATGCGCTCGTCGGTGCCGGCGGCGGCGTCGGGCGTGGTGCCGACGACCACGACGCGCGCGTTGTGGCCCAGGTTGCGCAGCACCGGGGTGAAGAACTCGAAGAGGCCCTTGAGCCCGGCCGGCGCCGTGATGCCGGTGGCGTCGAACACCAGCCCGCCGAACTTGTCGGCCCAGCGGCCGCCCAGGTTGGCGCCCACCACGTCGTAGTCCGAATCCAGGGCGGCACGCAGCGGCTCGACCACCCGGCCCTCGCCGCCGATCAGCAGCGACCCCGCCAGCGGCGGTTCGCCGGGCCGGTACCGGCGCAGCGTCTCGGGCTGCGGAATGCCGAGTTGCTTTGCCAGAAACGATCCGGGGCCGGAGTTGACCACCTGCGAGAACAGATCGGACGAGCCTTTTGGAGCCACTGAGCTGCCTTCCATCTTCAATTCGGGTTCTTCGAGCGCTGCCGTGCCCGTTATCCGCCAACCGTATCGGGACGAACTTACTTCAGAGTAAGGACAGTGGGTACTATGGCGAACAACGGCCGGTTCAAAAGTGATGTACCCGGAGATGCACGGAGAGAAAAGTGGCCCCAGCGAGTTCTAACACCAGGCGACCAGTCGCGGTACTGGGCGGCAATCGCATCCCGTTCGCGCGATCGGACGGCGCATACGCCGAGGCGTCCAACCAGGACATGTTCACCGCGGCCCTGGACGGGCTGGTGGACCGATTCGGGCTGGCCGGCGAGCGGCTCGGCGTCGTCGTCGGCGGCGCCGTGCTCAAGCACAGCCGCGACTTCAACCTGACCCGCGAATGCGTGCTGGGCTCCGAGCTGTCGTCGTACACGCCCGCTTTCGACGTCCAGCAGGCGTGCGGGACGGGGCTGCAGGCCGCGATCGCCGCGGCCGACGGCGTCGCGTCCGGTCGGTACGAGGTGGCCGCGGCCGGCGGGGTGGACACCACCTCCGACCCGCCGATCGGGCTGGGCGACAACCTGCGCCGCCAGCTGCTCAAGCTGCGCAGGTCCAAGTCGAACCTGCAACGGCTCAAGCTGGTGGGCACGCTGCCCGCGACCCTGGGCATCGAGATCCCGGCCAACAGCGAGCCGCGCACCGGGTTGTCGATGGGCGAGCACGCCGCCATCACCGCCAAGCAGATGGGCATCAAGCGCGTCGACCAGGACGCGCTGGCCGTGGCCAGCCACCGCAACATGGCCGCCGCCTACGACCGGGGCTTCTTCGACGACCTCGTGACGCCATTCCTCGGGCTCTACCGCGACGACAATCTGCGGGCCAACGCCAGCACCGAGAAGCTCGCGACGCTGCGTCCCGTCTTCGGGGTGCGCAACGGCGACGCGACGATGACGGCCGGCAACTCCACCCCCCTGACGGACGGCGCGTCGGTCGCGCTGCTGGCCAGCGAGGAGTGGGCGGCCGCCCACTCGTTGACGCCGCTGGCCTACCTGGTGGACGCCGAGACCGCCGCCGTGGACTACGTCAACGGGCGCGACGGGCTGCTGATGGCGCCGACGTACGCGGTGCCCCGCCTGCTGGCCAGAAACGGACTCAGCCTGCAGGACTTCGATTTCTACGAGATCCACGAGGCGTTCGCGTCGGTGGTGCTGGCGCACCTGCAGGCGTGGGAATCCGAGGAGTACTGCAAGGAGCGGCTGGGTCTCGACGCCGCGCTCGGGTCGATCGACCGGTCCAAGCTCAACGTGAACGGGTCGTCGTTGGCCGCCGGCCATCCCTTCGCGGCCACCGGCGGGCGGATCCTGGCGCAGGCCGCCAAGCAGCTGGCCGAGAAGAAAGCCGAGCAGAAAGGCGGCGGCACCCTTCGGGCGCTGATCTCCATCTGCGCGGCCGGCGGCCAGGGCGTGGCCGCGATCCTGGAGGCCTGACCGGCCGCCTCGAGCATCGGGGCGCGAATGAATTCGGTCACACCCGGTTACGAATCCGGGCCCGCGGGTACCCGACCGTCCGGATAGCCCCGTGTTGTGGTCTGACCCCCCGACCCCGACGGCAATACGGGGCGTCCCCTAAATCGACCGCCGGTCTGCGACGGGGGGGCGAAAAGGGCCGCCGCTGGAGTGAGGGGATCCAGCGGCGGTCTTTTTTGCTCGCAAACAAAAACCCCACTTCCTTCCGGAAGCGGGGTTTTTGCTGAGGCAGGGGCCTAGAACGCCGCCTCGTCGAGCTCCATGATGTCGTTGTCCAGCGTCTCGATGACCTCGCGGGTGCCGGCCAGCAGGGGCAGGAAGTTCTTCGCGAAGAACGATGCCACCGCGATCTTGCCCTCGTAGAAGGACCGCTCGGCGCCGCTGGCGCCGGCGTCCAGCGCCGCCACCGCGACCGCGGCCTGACGCTGCAGCAACCAGCCGATGACCAGGTCGCCGACGCTCATCAGGAAGCGCACCGAGCCCAGGCCCACCTTGTAGAGGCTGGTGACGTCCTCCTGCGCGGCCATCAGGTAGCCGGTCAGGGTGGCCGCCATGGCCTGCACGTCGGTCAGCGCCTTGCCGAGCAGCTCGCGCTCGGTCTTGAGCCGGCCGTTGCCGGACTCGCTGTCGACGAACTTCTGGATCTCCCCGGACACGTGGGCCAGCGCCACACCCTTGTCGCGGACGATCTTGCGGAAGAAGAAGTCCTGCGCCTGGATGGCCGTGGTGCCCTCGTAGAGCGAGTCGATCTTGGCGTCACGGATGTACTGCTCGATCGGGTAGTCCTGCAGGAAGCCGGACCCGCCGAAGGTCTGCAGGCTCTCGGTCAGCTTGGCGTACGCCTGCTCCGAGCCCACACCCTTGACCACCGGCAGCATCAGGTCGTTGACCTTCACCGCCAGCTCGGCGTCCACCCCGTGTAGCGCCTCGGCGACCGCCGCGTCCTGGTAGGTCGCGGTGAACAGGTACAGCGCGCGCAGACCCTCGGCGTAGGCCTTCTGGGTCATCAGCGAGCGGCGCACGTCCGGGTGGTGCGTGATCGTCACCCGCGGCGCGGTCTTGTCGGTCATCTGGGTCATGTCGGCGCCCTGCACGCGGGACTTGGCGTACTCCAGCGCGTTCAGGTAGCCGGTCGACAGGGTGGCGATCGCCTTGGTGCCGACCATCATGCGGGCCATCTCGATGACGTCGAACATTTGCGCGATGCCGTTGTGCACCTCGCCAACCAGCCAGCCCTTGGCGGGCACGCCGTGCTGGCCGAGCGACAGCTCGCAGGTCGCCGAGACCTTCAGGCCCATCTTGTGCTCGACGTTGGTGACGAAGGCGCCGTTGCGCTCGCCCGGCTCGCCGGTCTCGAAGTCGAACAGGAACTTGGGCACGATGAACAGCGACAGACCCTTGGTGCCGGGGCCGGCGCCCTCGGGGCGGGCCAGCACCAGGTGCACGATGTTCTCGAACAGGTCACCGGAGTCACCCGAGGTGATGAACCGCTTGACGCCGTCGATGTGCCAGGAGCCGTCCTCCTGCTGCACCGCCTTGGTGCGCCCGGCGCCGACGTCCGAGCCGGCGTCCGGCTCGGTGAGCACCATCGTCGCACCCCAGCCGCGCTCCGCGATCAGCGCGGCCCACTTCTTCTGCTCCTCGGTGCCGAGGTGGTAGATGACGTTGGCGAACCCGGCGCCGCCGGCGTACATCCATACCGCCGGGTTGGCGCCCAGGATGTGCTCGTGCAGCGCCCATACCAGTGCCTTGGGCATCGGCATGCCGCCGAGTGCTTCGTCGACGCCGGCCTTGTCCCAACCCGCCTCCTGGACGGCGCGGACCGACTTCTTGAAGGATTCCGGCAGGGTCACCGAGTGCGTTTCGGGGTCGAAGACCGGCGGGTTGCGGTCGCCCTCGACGAACGACTCCGCGACCGGTCCCTCGGCCAGGCGGCTGATCTCGGACAGCATTTCCTGGGCGGTGTCGACGTCGAGGTCGCTGTATTCGCCTTGGCCTAATGCCTTGTCAACGCCGAAAACCTCGAACAGGTTGAATACCTGGTCACGGACGTTGCTCTTGTAGTGGCTCACTACGTTCCTCCTCGTTGAGAATGCCACTTGTGGTTGGGTACTAGGTCTAAGTTACCCACCAGTAACTGCCCTAAGATATAACCGTTATTGTCGCCGAGGCAAGCGAGTGTGAGCTAAATTCCACCGCCTAACTAACCAACCGGTTGGGAAGTCCCCGTTTTCACGCCCGACCTGCGGAGATGATGTGATCATGACGGACGTGAGGCGCGTCACAGCGCTGCCCGTGGTGGACCTTCGGGCCGCCCCCGGAGCGCTGCGGGAGGGCCTGCGCGACGCCGCCCACGAGATCGGATTCTTCTACCTGGTCGGCCACGACGTGCCCGGGGAGCTCGCCGCCCGGCTGCTCGCCGCGGCGCGCCGGTTGTTCGCGCTCCCCGAGGCCGACAAGGACGCGATCGCCATGGTCCGCAGCCCGCATTTCCGCGGCTACACCCGGCTGGGCGGCGAGCTCACCCGCGGCCGGGTGGACTGGCGCGAGCAGATCGACCTCGGCCCGGAACGCCCCCCGATCGGCGGCCCCGGCAAGCCGGACTACCTGTGGCTGCAGGGCCCGAATCAGTGGCCCGAGGCCGTGCCCGAGTTGCCCGGGATCGTCGGCGAGTGGGACGCCGCGCTTTCCGCGGTGGCCCGCACCTTGCTGCGGCACTGGGCGGCGTCGCTGGGCAGCCCGCCGGACGTGTTCGACGCCGCGTTCGCCGACGCGCCGGCCACGCTGATCAAGATCATCCGCTACCCCGCCCGCGCGGCCAGCCCCCAGGGCGTGGGCGCGCACCGCGACGCCGGGGTGCTCACGCTGCTGCTGGCGGAGCCGGGCAGCCGCGGCCTCCAGGTGCGCCCCGCCCGGGGCGGCGACTGGGTCGACGTGCCGCCGGTGGACGGCGCGTTCATCGTCAACATCGGCGAGCTGCTCGAGGTGGCGACGGGCGGTTACCTGCGGGCCACCGAGCACCGGGTGCACCTGGGCGGCCCTGCCGAGGAGCGCATCTCGGTGCCGTACTTCTTCAACCCGCGACTGGACGCGCAGATCCCGGTGCTGTCGCTGCCCGAGGAATTGCGCGCACTCGCCGCCGCCAACAGGGACGATCCGTCGGACCCGATCTTCTCCGTCTACGGCCGCAACGCGTGGAAGAGCAGACTGCGGGCGCATCCGGATGTGGCTTCGGCGCATGGATATTCGGCAGGTAGGGTCGGGGGCGAGAATTCCGTTCTCGGCGCAAGGGGCGAATGACCGCGGTGAACTCGAACAAGAACCTGACACCGTCCACACTTCGTGAGGCCTTCGGCCACTTTCCGTCCGGCGTGGTGGCCATCGCCGCCGAAGTCGAGGGGATCCGAGAAGGCTTGGCCGCCAGCACCTTCGTCCCCGTCTCGCTCGAGCCGCCGCTGGTGTCGTTCTGCGTGCAGAACACCTCGACGACATGGCCCAAGCTCAAGGGCGTTCCGATGCTGGGCATCAGCGTGCTCGGCGAGGTCCATGACGAGGCCGCCCGCACGCTGGCGGCCAAGACCGGCGACCGGTTCGCCGGTCTGGAGACGGTGTCCTACGACAGCGGCGCGGTCTTCATCAAGGGCACCGGCCTATGGCTGGAGAGCGCGATCGAGCAACTGATCCCGGCGGGGGACCACACCATCGTGGTGCTGCGCGTCAACGAGGTGACGGTCGACGCCGAGGTGGCGCCCATCGTGTTTCACCGCAGCACGTTCCGCCGGCTCGGCGCCTAGCCGCGGCGGAACAGCTTGTTACCCAGCCAGACCACGGGATCGTACTTGCGGTCGGCGACGCGCTCTTTCATCGGGATCAGGGCGTTGTCGGTGATCTTGATGTTCTCCGGGCACACCTCGGTGCAGCACTTGGTGATGTTGCAGTAGCCCAGGCCGTGCTCTTCCTGCGCCTGGTTGCGCCGGTCCAGCGTGTCCAGGGGGTGCATCTCCAGCTCGGCGATGCGCATCAGGTAGCGCGGGCCGGCGAACGCCTTCTTGTTCTCCTCGTGGTCGCGGACCACGTGGCAGACGGTCTGGCACAGGAAGCACTCGATGCACTTGCGGAACTCCTGCGAGCGCTGCACGTCGACCTGCGCCATCCGGTACTCGCCGGGCTGCAGGTCCTTGGGCGGCGCGAAAGACGGTATCTCGCGTGCCTTTTCGTAGTTGAACGAGACGTCGGTGACCAGGTCGCGGATCACCGGGAAGGTGCGCAGCGGCGTGACCGTCACCACCTCGTCCTCGGCGAACGTGGACATCCGGGTCATGCACATCAAGCGGGGGTAGCCGTTGATCTCCGCCGAGCACGACCCGCACTTGCCGGCCTTGCAGTTCCACCGCACCGCGAGGTCGGGCGTCTGCGTCTGCTGCAGGCGGTGGATGATGTCGAGCACCACCTCGCCCTCGTTGACCTCGACCGTGAAGTCCTCCAGCGCGCCGCCCGCCTCGTCGCCGCGCCACACCCGCATCGTCGCGTTGTAGGTCATTAGGCTCTCCGTCCTGGATGCTCGGCCAGCTCATCGTCGGTGTAGTACTTCTCCAGCTCGGAGATCTCGAAGAGCTCCAGCAGATCGGGCCGCATCGGCAGCTGATCCTCGCGCGTGATGCTGATGTCGGGGATCACCTCGTCACCGCCGGCTGCGCGGCAGACCAGCAACACCTTGCGCCAGGACGAGTCCATCGACGGGTGGTCGTCGCGGGTGTGCCCGCCGCGGCTCTCGGTGCGCTCCAGCGCGGCCTTGGCCACGCATTCGCTGACCAGCAGCATGTTGCGCAGGTCGATGGCCAGGTTCCAGCCGGGGTTGTACCGCCGCTGCCCCTCGACGTAAATGTTCTTGAACCGCTCGCGCAGTTTGTCGAGCCGGCCGAGGGCCTCGGAGATCTCGTCCGCCTTGCGGATGATGCCCACCAGGTCGTTCATCGACTGTTGCAGCTCCAGCTGCAAGGTGTACGGGTTCTCGGCCGGGGCGCCGTCGGTCGGTCCCTCGAAGGGGGACAGCGCCCGCTTGGCCGCGGTCTCGACAGCCTCCTCGGCAACCGTCGGGCGGCTGCTCAGCGCCCGCACGTAGTCGGCGGCGCCCAGCCCGGCGCGCCGGCCGAACACCAGCAGGTCAGACAGCGAGTTGCCGCCCAACCGGTTGGAGCCGTGCATGCCGCCGGAGCACTCGCCGGCCGCGAACAGGCCCGGGACGGTCGCCGCGCCGGTGTCGGCGTCGACCTCCACGCCGCCCATCACGTAGTGGCAGGTCGGCCCGACTTCCATTGGCTCCCTGGTGATGTCGACCCCGGCCAGCTCCTTGAACTGGTGGTACATCGACGGCAGCCGTCGCTTGATCTCGTCGGGCGTCAGCCGGGACGCGATGTCGAGGAACACCCCGCCGTGTGGGCTGCCCCGGCCGGCCTTGACCTCGGAGTTGATCGCGCGCGCGACCTCGTCGCGCGGCAGCAGGTCCGGGGTGCGACGGGCCGAGTCGTTGTCCTTGAGCCACTGGTCGGCCTCTTGCGCGGTTTCGGCGTACTGGCCCTTGAACACCGGCGGGATGTAGTCGAACATGAACCGCTTGTCGTCGGAGTTCTTCAGCACCCCGCCGTCGCCGCGAACGCCCTCGGTGACCAGGATCCCCTTCACGCTCGGCGGCCACACCATGCCGGTCGGGTGGAACTGGACGAACTCCATGTTGATGAGCGACGCGCCCGCCCGCAGGGCCAGCGCGTGTCCGTCGCCGGTGTACTCCCAGGAGTTCGAGGTGACCTTGAACGACTTGCCGATCCCGCCGGTGGCCAGCACCACCGCCGGCGCCTCGAACAGGACGAAGTTGCCGCTCTCGCGCCTGTAGCCGAACGCCCCGGCGATGGCGTCACCGTCCTTGATCAGTTCGGTGATGGTGCACTCGGCGAACACCCTGATGCGCGCCTCGTAGTCGCCGAGTTCGGCGTAGTCCTCCTGCTGCAGCGAGACGATCTTCTGCTGCATGGTGCGGATCAGCTCCAGGCCGGTGCGGTCACCGACGTGCGCCAGCCGCGGGTAGGTGTGCCCGCCGAAGTTGCGCTGGCTGATCTTGCCGTCCTTGAGGCGATCGAACAGCGCGCCGTAGGTTTCCAGCTCCCAGACGCGGTCCGGGGCTTCCTTGGCGTGCAGTTCGGCCATGCGCCAGTTGTTGAGGAACTTCCCGCCGCGCATGGTGTCGCCGAAGTGCGTCTTCCAGTTGTCCTTGGGGTTGGTGTTGCCCATGGATGCTGCGCACCCGCCCTCGGCCATCACCGTGTGGGCCTTGCCGAACAGGGACTTGCACACCACCGCGACCTTCAGGCCCCGCTCACGCGCCTCGATGACCGCACGCAATCCCGCGCCGCCGGCGCCGATGACGACTACGTCGTAGGCATGCCGCTCGACCTCAACCATGAAACCTCGCTCAGCTCTCTCTGTAATCGGCGAAATGGCTTGTCAGCCAACAAATCTCAGGTCAGGGATGGTGCCGCTGGCCACCAGCGCGATGTAAAAGTCGGTGAGCATCAGGGTGCCCAGCGTGATCCATGCGAACAGCTTGTGCCGGGTGTTGATGGCGCTGACCTTGGTCCAGATCCAGTACCGCACAGGGTTCTTGGAGAAGTGCTTGAGCCGTCCGCCGGTCACGTGCCGGCACGAGTGGCAGGACAGCGTGTAGATCCACAGCATGATGACGTTGCCGAGCAGGATGAGGTTGCCCAGGCCGAAGCCGAACCCACCGGGCCCGCTGTCGGAATGGAACGCGACGATCGCGTCGTAGCTGTTGATGACCGAGATGATGGCGGCGATGTAGAAGAAGTACCGGTGGGTGTTCTGGACGATCAGCGGGAACCTGGTCTCGCCGGTGTAGTGCACGCGGGGCTCGGCCACCGCGCAGGCGGTGGGCGACTGCCACACCGTGCGGTAGTAGGCGCCCCGGTAGTAGTAACAGGTCAGCCGGAACAGCAGCAGGAACGGCAGCGACAGCGCCGCGTAGGGCAGCCACCAGACGTCGGGCAGGAACTGCGGCCAGATGTCGCCGGCCTCACCGCAGGCCTTGCTGACGCACGGCGAGTAGAACGGCGTCAGGTAGTGGTACTTGGGGACAAAGAAGTAATTCTGCTGGAACGCGCGCGCCGTCGCATAGATGACGAAAGCCGCGAAGCCCAGGTCGATCCGCAACGGCGACATCCACCACCGGTCGGTGCGTAGGGTCCGCTGCGGGATGCGGGCGCGTGTGGGTGAAAAGACACCGGACGCAGGACGGTTCGCCGTGGGTGCGCTCATCTAGTGTTCCTCTTCGAACGGGCTGTCTGTCGAAGGGTACACAGAGCAAACCCCCTGCTTCGCGGGGGGCTTGAAGTTGTCCGAGGTTGTCAGGACCTGTTGTGACCCCCGACACCCTCGTCGTCGACATCGCGCCAGAAATCGGTGTCGTATTGGGTGTCGGGAATGACGATCTTCTCGGCGGACTGCTGCACGGTGGCGCGGTCCAGGTCCAACTCGGAGACATCCGTGTCGAGGAGCTCGACGTCGGACAGGATTCGATCGGCGTCCAGGACGATGCGGCGCATCGCCGGGCTGTCGCCGTACCGGGCCCGCAATGAGGTCACGCACCGCCGCAGGCCACCGATGAGGTCGTGCAGTTCGGCGAGTTCGGTCGTGGTGCTCAACGGATCTCCTACGTACTTTCCAGGGGACAGACGGTGTTGCGGATCACAGTACGCCCTCGATAGTAGCGACCGTCTCGGCCTAATGCCGGACACCATGACGGGCCAGACGACCGCCGAGCGGTCGACGTGCTGCCGGCTGGACGGCGAGAAGACGCAAAAGCCCCCGACACACCTTGCGCGCGTGGGCTTTTGCGTCTGGTCGCGGAATTACTTCGTGATCGCGATGCGCCGCGGCTGGGTTCCCGCGTAAGCGCCGGCGACCCGCACGGTCAGCACGCCGTCGTCGTACGAGGCGGTGATGGCCTCGCCGGTGACGTGCGTGGGCAGCTGGAACGACCGGCGGAAGGACCCGTAACGGATCTCGCGCAGGGTGCGGCCGTGCTGCTCCTCCGCATGCTCGTCGCGGTGTTCGCCATGAACGACCAGGCGGCCGTTCTCGACCTCTACGTTGACATCCTTCTCGACGTCAACACCCGGCAGTTCCAGGCGGACTACCGCGTCGTCGCCATCCTTGACGACCTCGGCGGCCGGGGTGAAACCGCTGCTCACCGGCTTGAACCAGTCCGTCGCCGCGGCGGGACCGAAGAAGTCGCGCAACCAGCGGTCGGTGTCCCAGGCCGGTCGCGACCACAATGCGAGGTTGCTCATGGGGATCTCCTTATGCTTCATTGTGAGTTTGCTGTGACCGGCGCCTTGCCGGCCGGCTATTTCTACAAACATGAGTCGACCACGCTAAAGTTCCACTCGGGCGTTCGCCGCCAGCGAACAGCTTCACAGCCGTCGTTGTGAGGTGTGAGCGCGCCGTCATGTGGGTGTCACATTGGGCGATTCCAAGTTAATTTCCCGCCCCTACCCTCGTGGCATGGCCCAATCCGAAAACTGGTGCGCGGACAGTGCTGCGCGTCACGTCATTGTGGTCGGGCACGGCATGGTCGGCCACCGGCTGGTCGAGGCGCTCCGAGCTCGCGACACCGAAGGGTGTTGGAGGATCACGGTTTTGGCGGAGGAGGCCGACGCGGCCTATGACCGTGTCGGCTTGACCTCCTACACGGAGAGCTGGGACCGCCAACTGCTGGCGCTGCCGGGCAACGACTACGCCGGCGACGACCGGGTCCGGCTGCTGCTGAACGCCCGAGTCACCGAAATCGACCGCGACACAAAGACCGTCGTGACCGCCGATGGTCACCGGCACGGCTACGACGCCCTGGTGCTGGCGACCGGGTCCTACGCCTTCGTCCCGCCGGTGCCCGGCCATGACCTGCCGCAATGCCACGTCTACCGAACGCTCGACGACCTCGACGCCATCCGCGCCGACGCTCAGCGCACGCTGCAGGCCGGGCACGCGACCGCCGGGGTCGTCATCGGCGGCGGCCTGCTGGGGCTGGAGGCCGCTAATGCGCTGCGCCAGTTCGGGTTGCAGACCCACGTCGTCGAGATGATGCCGCGGTTGATGGCCCAGCAGATCGACGAGGCCGGCGGCGCGCTGCTGGCCCGCATGGTCACCGAACTCGGCATCGCCGTGCACGTGGGGACGGGCACGGAGTCGATCGAGGCCGTCGCGCATCCGGACGGCTCGACGTCGGCACGGGTGTGCCTGACCGATGGCGAACTGATCGATGCCGGCGTGGTGATCTTCGCGGCCGGCATCCGGCCGCGCGACGAGCTGGCGGCGGCCGCCGGGCTGGAGCGTGCCGAGCGGGGTGGCGTGCTCACCGATTTGTCTTGCCGGACAAGCGATCCCGACATCTACGCCATCGGCGAGGTCGCGGCGATCGGGGGCCGGTGCTACGGCCTGGTCGGGCCCGGCTACACCTCCGCCGAAGTGGTGGCGGACCGGCTGCTGGGCGGCGCCGCGGAGTTCGGCGAAGCGGACATGTCGACGAAACTCAAGCTGCTCGGCGTCGACGTCGCCAGCTTCGGCGACGCGATGGGGGCGACCGAGAACTGCCTCGAGGTCGCCATCAACGACGCGGTCAACCGGACCTACGCCAAGCTGGTGCTCTCCGACGACGCCAAGACCCTGCTCGGCGGGGTCCTGGTGGGCGATGCCTCGACGTACGGGGTGCTGCGGCCGATGGTCGGCAGCCAGTTGCCGGGCGATCCGCTGGCGCTGATCGCGCCGGCCACCGCCGACGGCGCGACGGGCCTGGGCGTTGGGGCGCTGCCGGACTCGGCGCAGATCTGCTCGTGCAACAACGTCACCAAGGGTGACCTGAAGGGCGCGATCGCCGGCGGGTGCGCCGACGTGCCCGCGCTCAAGTCGTGCACGGCGGCGGGCACCTCGTGCGGGTCGTGTGTGCCGCTGCTGAAGCAACTGCTCGAAGCCGAGGGCGTGGAACAGTCCAAGGCGCTGTGTGAGCACTTCAGCCAGTCGCGGGCGGAGCTTTTCGAGATCATCACCGCCACCGAAATCCGGACGTTCTCGGGCCTGCTGGAGCGCTTCGGCCGCGGAAAGGGTTGCGACATCTGCAAACCGGTAGTCGCCTCGATCCTGGCGTCCACCGGCTCGGAGCACATCCTGGAGGGCGAGCAGGCCTCGCTGCAGGATTCCAACGACCACTTCCTGGCCAACATTCAAAAGAACGGCAGCTACTCGGTGGTCCCGCGGGTCCCCGGCGGTGACATCAAGCCGGAGCACCTGATCCTGATCGGGCAGATCGCGCAGGACTTCGGGCTTTACACCAAGATCACCGGCGGGCAGCGGATCGACCTGTTCGGCGCTCGCGTGGACCAGTTGCCGCAGATCTGGAAGCGGCTGGTCGACGGCGGCATGGAGTCCGGGCACGCCTACGGCAAGGCGCTGCGCACCGTGAAGAGCTGCGTGGGCAGCGACTGGTGCCGCTACGGCCAGCAGGATTCGGTGCAACTGGCCATCGATCTGGAGCTGCGCTATCGCGGGCTGCGCGCGCCGCACAAGATCAAGCTCGGCGTCTCCGGCTGCGCGCGCGAGTGCGCCGAGGCCCGCAGCAAGGACGTCGGGGTCATCGCCACCGAAAAGGGGTGGAACCTCTACGTCGGCGGCAATGGCGGCATGACGCCCAAGCACGCTCAGCTGCTGGCCAGCGATTTGGACACCGAGACGCTGGTCCGCTACATCGACCGGTTCCTCATGTACTACATCCGGACGGCCGATCGGCTGCAGCGCACCGCGCCGTGGGTCGAATCGCTGGACGGCGGCCTGGATCACGTGCGCGAGGTCGTGTGCGACGACTCCCTGGGCCTGGCCGAGGAATTCGAGGCCGCAATGGAGCGGCATGTGCAGAACTACAAGTGCGAATGGAAGGGCGTGCTGGAGGACCCGGACAAGCTGTCGCGGTTTGTATCCTTCGTCAACGCCCCCGACGCCGTCGACTCGACGGTGACGTTCACCGAGCGTGCCGGGCGCAAAGTCCCTGTGCCCATTGGCATGCCGCGGGTTCGGTCGTAATCAAGGAGACACGATGACACTTCTCAACGACGCTCAAGACATTCAGGTGTGGACGACCGCCTGCGCGTACGACCAACTGATTCCCGGTCGTGGGGTCGGGGTTCTCCTCGACGACGGCTCGCAGGCGGCGCTGTTCCGGCTGGACGATGGGTCGGTGCACGCGCTCGGAAACGTCGACCCGTTCTCCGGCGCGGCGGTGCTTTCGCGCGGCATCGTCGGCGACCGCGGCGGCCGTGCCACCGTCCAATCCCCCATCCTCAAGCAGGCATTCGCGCTCGAGGACGGCACGTGCCTCGACGATCCCCGCGTGTCGGTGCCGGTTTACCCGGCGCGGGTCACGCCCGAGGGTCACATCCAGATTGGGCGGATCGTCACTTAGCCGATCGCGCTAGCCGATATCGCCCACCAGGTAGCGCTGCATCGTCGGGCCGATCGCGTCGACGAGCGCCTCCACCGACATCGAGTGCAGCGGTTCGGAGCGCACCCCGTAGCGCATGATGCCGAGACCCACCAACTGAGAGGCGCACAGGGACGCCCGCACCGCGACCTTGTCGGCCCCCAGGACCTTCAGCAGCGGGCCGAAGACCGGGCCGATGAACATGCCCTGCACGATCTCGGCGGTCTTGGCCAGTCCGGTGGACGCGACCGCGCTGGCCGCGAAGGGGCCGCCGCCGGCCGCGTCCCAGGTGGTGATCAGCATGTACAACGTCCGGCGGCCCGCCTGGTTGACACCGCCGGTGACGATCCGGTCGATGAACTCCGGTGTGCCGAAGGGCAACCGCAGCATCTTTGCCACCGGGTCGAGCAGCCCACGCGATGGCTCTTCGCGACGCGGCATGGTGCCAGGATCGTCGGTATGCGAGCAAAGATCAAGCGTGACGCGAAAGCACATGCGGCGCTTGGGTTCGCCGCCCCGGAAGTCCGGGCGCCGCGCGGCGGAAGCGGTTCGCGATCAGGCGCGCCAGGCCGGGATGGGTGCCGAGCGGTTGGGTGACCACGTCGGCGCCGCTGGCCCGCAGGCGCTGTTGGAACAGTCCGTCGGCCAGTAGGTAGGAGGCGACGACGACACGACTCGCGCCGCCGCGGCGGGCGGCGGCGACCGCGTCGGCCACGGACGGACCGCCGGTGGCCGCGAATCCCAGCCGCACCCGCGATCCCACCAGCGCGGACAACGTGGTCGCGGTCACGTATAGGTCGGCTCGCGCCCTTTCGTCGGTGGTGCCGGCCGCCGCGAGGATCACCGAATCACCCAGGCGCCAACCCGATTCCGCAAGCTGGTCGGCGACTATCCGCGCGATATCCCCACTCGGGCCGAGCGCGGGCGCGACGGTGACGTTCGGGTGCCCGCTGGCCGCCACGTGGGCGGGCACGTCGGTGCGCACGTGATATCCGCGCGACAAGAAGGCCGGGACCACGACGGCTGGGCGGCCCGTGGCCGCCGCCCGCGACAGCACCTCGCCGGGCGTCGGGCCCAACACGTCGACGAACGCGACCTGCACCCGGCGGTCGAGCAGTGCGCTCACCCGCGCTGCGAGGTCTCCGATCATCGCGACGCCGCCCGGTCTGCGGGTGCCGTGCGCGGCCAGGATCAGCTCCATTCGGCGCCGCCCGGCGGGTCGATGGCAAGCCGGTAGCCTCGCTTGACGACCGTTGCGATGATGTTCTTGTCGCCCAACGCCGTTCGCAGCCGGAGCACGGCCGTGTCGACCGCGTGGGGATCGTTGCTGCTGCCGGGCAGCACGCGCAACAGCTCGGAACGTGCGACGACGTCGCCGGGCCGTTGCGCCAGCGCGCGCAGCACCGACATCCCCGACGGCGACAGCAGCTTGATGTCGCCGTCCACTAGCACGCACGTTCCGCGGATGTCGATCGTGTGGCCGGCCACCTGTACCGTGGACGACCCCAGCAGCGGCAGCTCCTCGGCGATGTGGCGGGCCAAGGCGCCCAACCGCATTCGCGCGGGCGAGGAGGTGGGGACGCCTTTGCGGATCAGCGGTTTGGAAGTCACCGGGCCGACGCACATCGCGTGCACGTCGGTGCGCAGGGCGTCGAGCACCTGGTCCTCGACGGCCAGGTCGCGACTGCGTTCCAGCACCGCCGCCGCCGCGGGCGCCGACGTGAAGGTGACCGCGTCGAACTGCCGTCGCGCGATTCCGGTCACCAGCAAATCGAAATCGCCGCCCAACGGTGTCGACTTCCACCGGTACACCCGGATGGGGACCACCTCCGCGCCCGCGAAGCGCAGGCCGCCGATGAACTCGGGGAACGGGTCCCAGGCGTCGGCGGCGCCGTGCAGCTGGATGGCAATGCGCAGCCCGGACACGCCCGACTCGAGCAGATACTCGAGCACCTCTTGTGAGGATTCGGACTCAGGAGACCACTCCTCGTGCAGCCCGGCGGCGCGCACCGCGCCCGTGCCTTTGGGCCCCCGCGAAACGATCCGGGTCTTCGACAACGACGCGATCAGCTGGTTGGCCAGCCCCCATCCCTCGGCGGCGGCCAGCCAGCCGCGGAAGCCGATGCCGGTGTGCACCACCAGGATGTCGGGCGGTTGCGCGATCAAAGCTTCAGTGTGGCTTTGTAATTCGTCGTCTTCGGGAAGCGCGATCATGTTGATCGCGGGCGCGCTGCAGACCTCCGCGCCCTGCCTGCTCAGCAGTGCGCAGAGTTCCTCCGCGCGCCGGGATGATGTAACCGCGACCCGGTAGCCGGCCAGCGGCGTGGACCTCGGCTGAGCCATAAGACCTGTGTATGCCTGCGACGTTTCCGCTGCGTTACCACGTAATTGCTGCAGCATTGCCCTTGTTGCGCCAGTCATCACACCCGCGCGTGATCTGCAACGGGGACAGTTTCCGGCGCGCTGGG
>NZ_LZKK01000171.1 GCF_001672815.1 Mycobacterium sp. E796
ACTCAACCAGCAGATCACCTGGTACCCCGAACACGTCAAGGACGGCCAGTTCGGCAAGTGGCTGCAGGGCGCGCGGGACTGGTCGATCTCGCGAAACCGCTACTGGGGCACGCCGATTCCGGTGTGGAAGTCCGATGATCCGGCCTACCCGCGCGTCGACGTGTACGGCAGCCTCGACGAGCTGGAACGCGACTTCGGGGTGCGGCCCACCAACTTGCACCGGCCCTACATCGACGAGCTGACTCGGCCCAACCCCGACGATCCCACGGGGCGCAGCATGATGCGGCGCATCCCCGACGTGCTCGACGTGTGGTTCGACTCGGGCTCGATGCCGTATGCCCAGGTGCATTACCCGTTCGAAAACCGCGACTGGTTCGACGGGCACTACCCGGGCGACTTCATCGTCGAGTACATCGGCCAGACGCGCGGCTGGTTTTACACCCTGCACGTGCTGGCCACCGCGCTGTTCGACCGTCCGGCGTTCAAAACGTGTGTCGCGCACGGCATCGTGCTGGGCTCCGACGGCCAGAAGATGAGCAAGTCGCTGCGTAACTATCCCGACGTCTCGGAGGTGTTCGATCGCGACGGCTCCGACGCGATGCGGTGGTTCCTGATGGCGTCGCCGATCCTGCGCGGGGGCAACCTGATCGTCACCGAACAGGGCATCCGCGAAGGTGTGCGCCAGGTGCTGCTGCCGCTGTGGAACGCCTACAGTTTCTTGGCGCTGTATGCACCGAAAGTTGGGAACTGGCGCACGGATTCGGCCAATGTGCTGGACCGCTACATCCTCGCCAAGCTGGCGCAGCTGCGCGACGACCTCACCGAGTCGATGGACGTCTGCGACATCTCAGGGGCCTGCGAACAGCTGCGCCAGTTCACCGAGGCGCTGACGAATTGGTATGTGCGGCGGTCGCGTTCGCGATTCTGGGAGGAAGACGCCGACGCCATCGACACCTTGCACACCGTGCTGGAGGTGACCGCCCGGCTGGCCGCTCCGCTGTTGCCGTCGGTCACCGAGATCATTTGGCGCGGTCTGACATTCGAGCGCTCGGTGCATTTGGCCGATTGGCCGGACGCGGAGGTGCTGCCCGCGGATGCCGGCCTGGTGGCGGCGATGGATCAGGTCCGGGAAGTCTGCTCGGCGGCGTCGTCGCTGCGCAAGGCCAAGAAGCTGCGGGTGCGCCTGCCGTTGCCGAAACTCACCGTGGCCGTGGAGAACCCGCAGCGGCTCGAGCCGTTTGTCGACCTGATTGCCGACGAGCTCAACGTCAAGCGGGTCGAACTGACCGACGCGATCGACACGTACGGCCGGTTCGAGCTGACGGTCAACGCGCGGGTGGCCGGGCCGCGGCTGGGCAAGGACGTGCAGGCGGCGATCAAGGCTGTCAAGGCGGGCGAGGGCGTCGTCAACCCCGACGGCACCCTGACGGCGGGTCCCGCAGTGCTGCAGCCCGACGAGTACAGCTCGCGGCTGGTGGCCGCCGACCCGGATTACACCGCGGCGCTGCCCGACGGGTCCGGGCTGGTGGTCCTCGACGGCACGGTGACTCCGGAACTGGAAGCGGAGGGCTGGGCCAAGGACCGGATCCGGGAGCTGCAGGAACTACGCAAGTCGACCGGGCTGGACGTGTCCGACCGCATCAGCGTGGTGATGTCCGTGCCCGGCGAGCGGGCCGACTGGGCGCGGACGCACCGCGACCTGATCGCGGGGGAGATCCTCGCCACTAGCTTCGAGTTCGGCGAGCCCGCGGATGGCTCAGAGATCGGCGACGGCGTGCGGGTGGCGATCGCGAAGGTCTAGCGGCTCGCGACCAGGCGTTCAGCGGCCTGGAAAAAAGTTTCCAAAAAAGTGTCCGACCCATTGTGGCTCGCTGCTCGTACCTGTGACAGCGGCCCAACGGGGGCCGCGACGACATTAAGGGAACACACCATGAGCACCATCGAAGACTTCCAATCGGCCACCTTCGCCGCCATCCCCCAGGACCTGACCGTCGCGGCCGCTCCGCATCAGGACCTCACGGTCGCCGCCGTCCCGCACGAGGACCTCACGGTCGCCGAGGCGTGGGCGTCGAGCCCGCTGGGTGACCCGTCGGTCGAGGACGGATTCCTGTCGCAGCCGGCAAAGTTTGAGGACTTCCCGCCGAC
>NZ_LZKK01000172.1 GCF_001672815.1 Mycobacterium sp. E796
GGCATCACGAAGCCGAGGCGCTCGCGAGCCTGCGCCGCAATGTATGCCGGGTCGCCGAGCTTGACCTTCTTCTGCTCGAGATCGGCGATCTGGCGGCGCAGCGCGGCTTCGCTCGCGGCCAGCTGATTCATCTCGGTGCGCTGCGCGAAGTACGTGCGAACCGGGCCGGCGATCGTCAGGGTCAGAACGCAGATCACCGCGGCCAGCACCGCCGCCCGCCGCGCGGTGAACCCGAGCCGCTGATCGGAGCGCTGTTCGACGGACTCGGCGACCTGCCGCTTGATGGGCTCGACGACACGCTCCTGCACCGTCCTCTGCGGCGGCGCGGAGGGCTTGGCGGCTCGACGGCGCCGAACCGAATCACCGGCCTTCCCCGGGCGCGATGCCGGGGAGCGGCGTTTCGGATCGGGCTTGGGCGTCAAGCTATTTCAACCTACTTCTGCTCCAGGGCGAACCGTGGGAAGGCCAGATCACCGGCGTAGCGTGCCGCGTCACCGAGGGCTTCTTCGATCCGCAACAGTTGATTGTATTTGGCCACGCGCTCGCTGCGGGCGGGCGCGCCGGTCTTGATTTGGCCGCTGCCGACGGCCACCGCGAGGTCGGCGATGGTGGTGTCCTCCGTTTCGCCGCTGCGGTGGCTCATCATCGTGCGGTAGCCGCTGTGGTGGGCCAGCGCGACGGCGTCGAGCGTCTCGGTGAGCGTGCCGATCTGATTCACCTTGACCAGCAACGCGTTTGCCACACCCTTCTCGATGCCCTCTTCGAGGCGCTCGGGGTTGGTGACGAAGATGTCGTCGCCGACGATCTGCACCCGGTCCCCGATCGACGCGGTCAGGGCCGCCCAACCATCCCAATCGTCTTCGGAGAGCGGGTCTTCGATGGACACCAGCGGATAGGAGCCGAGCAGGCCGGCGTAGAACTCGGCCATCTGCTCGGCGGTACGCGCGCTGCCCTCGAAGGTGTAGCCGGTGCCGTCGGCGTAGAACTCGGTGGCCGCCGCGTCGAGGGCCAGCGCCACGTCCGTCCCGAGCTTGAAACCCGCCAACTCGATGGCGCGGCCGATCAGGTCCAGCGCCGCGGTGGTGCCCGCGACGTCGGGAGCGAACCCGCCCTCGTCGCCGAGCCCGGTGGACAGCCCCTCCTTCTTCAACACCGACTTGAGCGAGTGGTAGACCTCGGCGCCCCATCGCAGCGCCTCCGCGAAGCTGGGCGCGCCCAGCGGCGCGACCATGAACTCCTGGATGTCGACGCCGGTGTCGGCGTGGGCGCCGCCGTTGAGGATGTTCATCATCGGCACGGGCAAAATGTGCGCGTTCGGGCCGCCGATGTAGCGGAACAGCGGCAACTCGGCGGAATCGGCGGCCGCCTTGGCGACCGCCAGCGAGACGCCCAGGATCGCGTTGCCGCCCAGCCGCGACTTGTCGGGGGTGCCGTCGAGGTCCACCAGCGCCTGGTCCACCAGCCGCTGGTCGTCGGCGGCCAGGCCGATCACGGCGGGACCGATCTCGTCAAGCACGGCCTGCACCGCCTTTTGCACGCCCTTGCCGCCGTAACGCTCACCGCCGTCGCGTAACTCGACGGCCTCGTGTTCGCCGGTCGACGCGCCGGACGGCACCGCCGCGCGGGCGAACGTCCCGTCCATCAGAGCTATCTCGACCTCGACGGTCGGGTTGCCGCGGGAGTCGAGGATCTCGCGGGCCCCGACCTGCTCGATAATCGGCACTGGGTTCTCCTTGTCGTCGCTGGCGCCGTCAGCGATACATCCTGCTACAGCGGGTGATGCGCCGCATAAGCGGTCGCCCAGTCCCGCACCGCCCGCGCGTAGACGCCGGAGTTGTTGTAGGCCCGCAGCGCCGTGATCCACCCCCGCGGTGTGGCGAGATCTTTTCCACGCCAACACAGGTAACCCGCCGCCGCGAGCGCCGCGTCGTCGATGTTGTCGGGGCTGACGACGCCGTCGTTGTGCGCGTCCACCCCATAGAGCCGCCACGTCTCCGGGATGAACTGCATCGGCCCCATGGCGCGCACCACCCCGGCGTTGCCCTCCGCGCCGTCCTCGCTGTCGACGATGCGCAGCGTGCCCCCGGTGCCGTCCAGGCGAACGCCCCGGATGGGCGGGCTCACGTCACCGTTCGGCGACAGCGTCGCGCCCCGGTAGGTGCCGTGGTGGCTTTCGACCTGCCCGATGCCGGCCAGCGTGGTCCACGCGATGTGGCACTTGGGGTTCTCGACCTCGGCAACACGCGCGGCGTACGCGTAGGCCTCCAGCGCGACGACGGGAATCTCCAACGCCGCCGACCGTTGCTCGGCCCACTGGCGCAACTGATCCGCGGGCCGCCCGCTCAGGTGAGTGTCCACCGGCGGCACCGGATCCCCCGCCGGCGGCGGCACCCCCTCCGGGATGAACAAGCTCAACTGCCAGGTGCAGCTGGAGGCGAGGATCATGGCGGTCGCACCGATCACGGCGACCGCCCGCAACCAACGCCTCGGCGACACCATGCCCCTCTGAAACTCCCCTGGACTTTCCCTACACGAACTCGACCACGACCATCGTCCCACGCGATTCGGCCGTACCCCGTCGATTACGGCCCCGCGCCCCCCGATGCGGCGTGGATCGTCAGCCAATTTGGCGTTTGCTACCAGCAACTACGGCCGGGTGACTGCGACACACGGGACCGACCTACTTCCGGCCCCGACGCTTCTTGGAGCCACCCTCCGACGCCTTCGGCCGGGCACCGTCGTCCACCTCCGGCTCGGCGACCCCCTCGCCCAACGGCTCGCCGTCGACGGCCAGCGAAGCGGACGGCCAGTGCGCACGCCACTCCTCCTCGGTCACTTCGCCCAGCGGCGCCACATCCAGCTCGACCGGCACGCTGTCGCCGCGGCGGCTGGCGACGATCGACCTCTCCACGCCGCGGACGGTGTCGACGAACTCCAAAACGGCCGTGCGAAGCGCGCTTTCCGCGTCGACATCGGCCGACACGGAGACCGAGGTGATCTCGGCCGGGATAAGGTCGGCGGGCAGCCCCGCCTTCTCGGCGCGTTGAATCACCTTCTGCGCCAACGCCAATGCCGGTTGACCGGTGTGAACGTCGTCCATCACCGAATTCCGTGACTTCTCGGCGGCCTTGCGCTCCTCCCACTGCGCCAGCTGCTCTTCAAGCGAAATCGACTGTCCCGCAAGCACTCCCGGCACACGATTGCCGAGCTTGCGCATCAGCGTGACGGCGACGTCGTCGATGGTGAACGGCAGCTGCGGCGAGTCCTCGGCGATGCGGGCGTGAAAGAGCACCTGCAGCAACACGTCGCCGAGTTCCTCGCGCAGCAGGTCGGCGTTGCCGCTCCCCACCGCGTCGAGTAGCTCATAGGTCTCCTCGAGCAGGAACCTGCGCAGCGAGTCGTGAGTTTGCTCACTCTCCCAGGGCCCCGCGGTGCGCAGCTTGTCCATCATCGCGACGGCGTCGACCAGTCGCTCGCCGCGCGGCGTGTCCGGCGCAGAGATCAGGCGGGCCCCGGCGGCCAACCGGGCAACGACGGCGGGGTGGTCGGGATCGGATGACAGCAGCACCGGCGCGGGAGCGTCGGGGTCCCCGGAGTGCACGGGCCGCGCCGCTGGCAGCGACCAGGGCACCGCGACCGGCATCTCCTCGGTGTACTGCACCTCGCCGGCGAGGTGCTCGATGGCCTCGATCGGCACCAGCGACGGACGGCGCGGGTCGAACAAGACGACAATGGACGTCATCTCGCCTGTCGCTCCTCCCCGGACACCGGTGCTGGCTGTGACCCCGTTATACCAACCTCCACCTGTGGCTTTCCCTGCAGCGCCGTCACCAGGTTGGCCACCATCTGCAGCAACTCGACGTCGCGGAGGCGGGGCGCGCCGACACCACCCTCCCGCGGGATGGGCACCTGGACGGTGGACGTCGTGGCGCGGTAGTGCGCCGCCGGATACATCCGCTTGAGCCGCACCTGCGCCGAGTCCAGCAGCGTCACCGGCGACAGCCGGACGGTCGACGCCGACGGGGCCGACACCTCGGTGATGCCGGCGGCGCGGCACAGCAGCCGCAACCGGGCCACGGCGACCAGTCGCTCGGCCGGCTCGGGCAGCGCGCCGTAGCGGTCGATGAGCTCCTCGACGACGGCGGCGACCTCGCTGTCGGAGGAAGCGGCCGCAAGCCGCCGGTAGCCCTCCAGCCGCAGCCGGTCGCTGGCGATGTAGTCCGGCGGCAGGTGCGCGTCCACCGGCAGGTCGATCCGGACGTCCTTGGGCTCCTCGGGCGTGGTGACCGTTTCGCCGTCGGCGGCGGCCCGGTACGCCTCCACCGCCTCGCCGACGAGCCGCACATACAGGTCGAAGCCGACCCCGGCGACGTGCCCGGACTGCTCGACGCCCAGGACGTTGCCGGCGCCGCGGATTTCGAGGTCCTTCAGCGCGACCGCCATGCCGGCGCCCAGCTCGTTGTTCTGCGCGATGGTCGCCAACCGGTCGTAGGCCGTCTCGGTCAGCGGCGTGTGCGGCGGATAGAGGAAGTAGGCGTACCCGCGCTCGCGGCTGCGCCCGACCCGTCCGCGCAGCTGGTGCAGCTGGGACAGCCCGAAGGTGTCGGCGCGCTCGACGATCAGCGTGTTGGCGTTGGAGATGTCCAGCCCGGTCTCCACGATCGTGGTGCACACCAGGATGTCGTATTCGCGGTTCCAGAAGCCCTGCACGGTGCGTTCCAGCCGCTCCTCGGGCATCTGCCCGTGTGCGACGACGACGCGCGCCTCGGGCACGAGCTCGCGCACCCGGGCCGCGGCCCGGTCGATGGAGCTCACCCGGTTGTGCACGTAGAACGCCTGGCCATCGCGCAGCAGCTCGCGACGCAGGGCGGCCGCGACCTGCTTGTCGTCCTGCGGGCCGACGTAGGTCAGCACCGGGTAGCGCTCCTCGGGCGGGGTCAGGATCGTCGACATCTCACGGATCCCGGCCAGGCTCATCTCCAGCGTGCGCGGGATCGGGGTGGCGCTCATGGTCAGCACGTCGACGTGGGTGCGCAACGACTTGATGTGCTCCTTGTGCTCGACGCCGAACCGCTGCTCCTCGTCGACGACGACCAGGCCCAGGTCCTTCCAGCGCACGCCGGTCTGCAGCAGCCGGTGGGTGCCGATCACGATGTCGACCGTCCCGTCGGCCAGGCCCTCGATCACCGCGCGGGACTCGGCGGCGTCGGTAAACCGGGACAGCCCCTTGACCGTCACCGGGAAGTCGGCCATCCGGTCGGTGAACGTCTGCAGGTGCTGGTCGGCGAGCAGCGTGGTGGGAACCAGCACGGCCACCTGCTTGCCGTCCTGAACCGCCTTGAACGCCGCCCGCACCGCGATCTCGGTCTTGCCGTACCCGACGTCCCCGCAGATCACCCGGTCCATCGGCACCGGCTTCTCCATGTCGGCCTTGACCTCGGTGATCGCGGTGAGCTGGTCGACGGTCTCGGTGAACCCGAACGCGTCCTCCATCTCGGCCTGCCACGGGGTGTCCGGCCCGAACGCGTGTCCGGCGCTGGCCTGCCGTTTGGCGTAGAGCGCCACCAGCTCGCCGGCGATCTCGCGCACCGCGCGGCGCGCCTTGGTCTTGGTGTTGGCCCAGTCGCTGCCGCCGAGCCGGCTCAGCGCCGGCGCCTGCCCCCCGACGTAGCGCGACAGCTGGTCCAGCGAGTCCATCGGGACGTACAGCTTGTCGGACCCGCCCCCGCGCTTGGCCGAGGCGTACTCCAGCACCAGGTACTCGCGCCGCGCCCCGCCGACGGTCCGCTCGACCATCTCCACGAACCGCCCGATGCCGTGCTGGTCGTGCACCACCAGGTCCCCCGCCGTCAGCGCCAGCGGGTCGACGGTGTTGCGCCGCTTGGCCGCCAGCCGCTTGCCCTCGGCGGCCGTGGCCCGGTTGCCGGTCAGATCCGTCTCGGTGATGACGACCAGGTTGGGGGGATCGCTCGGGATTATCAGACCGTCGTGCAGCGGGCCCTTGAGCACGCCGACCACCCCGGCTTTGGGGACGGCGCCCGGCTCCAGCATGGCGGCGGGAGTGTCGGACTCGGCAAGCCGCTCCACCACCCGGTGGGCGGTCCCGGTGCCGGGCGCGACCACCGCGGCATGCCCGCCGGTGCTGACGTGGGCGCGCAGCATCGCGAAGATGCCGTCGATGTCGTGCTGGTGCCCGCGGGCCGACGGCGCCGCCCGGACGTCGAGTTCCACGGCCGACTCGTTGGACAGCTGGCTCAGCGTCCACCAGGGGTGTCCCGACCGCGCCGCCGTGGCCCGCACGTCGTCCAGTTCGGTGAAACCCGACCCGCCGAACTGCTCCAGGTCGACGGGCGCGTCCGTCCCCAGCGCCGCCACCGACCACGACGCCTCGAGGAATTCGCTGCCCGTCTTGATCAGGTCGGCGGCCCGGGTGCGCACCTTCTCCGGGTCACACACCAGCACCGGCGTGCCCTCGGCCAGTTGGTCGGTCAGCAGCACGTGTTCGCCGGGACGCAGCACCGGCAACAACGCCTCCATCCCGTCGACCGTGATGCCCTCGCCCAGCTTGGCCAGCATGTCGGTGACGCTGCCGGTGATGGCGGGCTCGGCGCCGGAGTGGCGGGCGGCGAGCGCGGCGGCCCGTTCCCGCACGCCGTCGGTGAGCAGCAGCTCGCGACAGGCCACCGCGATGACCGTGTCGACGTCGATCTCGGGGATGGAGCGCTGGTCGGCGACGGCGAACATCCGCATCTCGCTGACCTCGTCGCCCCAGAACTCGACGCGCACCGGGTGTTCGGCGGTCGGCGGGAAGACGTCGAGAATCCCTCCGCGCACGGCGAACTCGCCGCGCCGCCCGACCATGTCCACCCGGGTGTAGGCCAGCTCGACCAGCCGGGCGATGACGTCCTCGAAGGCGACCTCCAGACCGACGCTGAGCGTGACCGGCTCCACCGCGCCCAGCTGCGGCGCCATCGGCTGCAGCACCGAGCGCACCGCCGTCACCACCACCTGCAGAGGCGGCCCCAGCCGCGGGTCGTCGGGGTGAGACAGCCGGCGCAGCACCATCATTCGGGCGCCAACGGTGTCGACGCCGGGCGAGAGCCGTTCGTGCGGCAGCGTTTCCCACGACGGGAAGACCGCCACCGCGTCGCCGAGGACGCCGCGCAGTTCCGCGGTCAGGTCGTCGGCCTCGCGCCCGGTCGCGGTGACGACGAGCAGCGGCCCCAGCCGCGCCAGCGCGGTGGCGACGAACAGGCGGGCGCTGGCGGGTCCGACCAGGCTCAACTCGGCCGGGCGGGCGGCCGCGCTGTCGATCAACTGCTGGAACGTCGGCGCCGTCAGCGCCAGGTCGACGAGCCCCGCGATCGGGGTTTCTGGGCGAGCAGGCCCCGGTCCGGTCATGATGAATCCATTCTAGGGGCGCCTGAAGACGTCAATATTGGCCCCGGCGGCGTCAAGGGACCGTAAGAACAGCGGCACCGGCCACCGGCCGGGCGCACGTTGAAGTCATGACATTGCTGGACATCCTGCCGTCCCTTGGAAAGGCGGCCCCCCGCCGGTTCGATTCGGCGATCTGGCCCGTCGACACACACTCCGACGAGGAGGGCCGGCTGTGCGTCGGCGGCGTGCCCCTGGCCGACATCGCCGACGAGTTCGGCACCCCGACCTACGTGATCGACGAGGCCGACTTCCGCCTGCGCGCCCGCCGCTACCGCAAGGCGCTGCGCGACGTCCGGGTGGTGTACGCGGGGAAATCGCTGCTGACCACCGCGGTGGCGCGGTGGGCGCGCGAGGAGGGCCTCGGTGTCGACGTCTGCTCGGCCGGCGAGCTGGCCACCGCCCTGGTCGGCGGCGTGGACCCGGCACGGATCGTCATGCACGGCAACGCGAAATCGCCGGCCGAACTGCGCGAGGCGGTGCGCGTCGGCGTCGGGCGCATCGTGGTCGATTCGTGCATCGAGATCGCCTACCTCGCCGGCCTGGCGCGGCGGCGGCAGCCGGTGCTCATCCGGGTGACCCCCGACATCGATATCCACGGACACCGCGCCGTCACGACTGGCATCAGCGACCAGAAGTTCGGCTTCACCCTCGCCGGCGACCACGCCTCCGACGCCGCGAAGCGGGTGCTGGCGCACCCCATCCTCGACCTGGTCGGGCTGCACTGCCACATCGGCTCGCAGGTCACCGACCCCGCCCTCTACGGCGAGGCGATTCGCCGGATGATCGCGGCGATGGCCGACATCCGCGCGCAGCACGGGGTCGTGCTCACCGAGCTGAACATCGGCGGCGGCCACGCGATCCCCTACATCCCGGGCGACCGGGAGCTCGACCTCGACGAGCTTTCCCGGGTCATCGAGGATGCGCTGGACGAGGCCTGCGCGGCCGAGCACTTCCCGCGGCCGAGGATCGTGGTGGAGCCCGGTCGCGCCATCAGCGGCCGGGCCGGGGTGACGCTCTACCGGGTGTGCTCGGTGAAGACGCAACCGGGCGGGCGCACCTTCGTCGCCGTCGACGGCGGGATGAGCGACAACCCCCGGGTGTCGCTGTACGGCGCGCAGTACACCGTCACGCTGGCCAACCGGCACCCGCTGGGCGCCAGGCTGCGCGTCACGGTCGCCGGGCGGCACTGCGAGGCGGGCGACGAGATCGCCCGGGACATCGAGCTGCCGGCCGACCTGCACCCCGGCGACCTGCTGGCCGTGGCCTGCACCGGCGCCTACCACCACAGCATGGCGTCGAACTACAACCTGGTCGGCCGCCCGCCGCTGGTGGCGGTCAATGACGGCCGGGTCCGCACCCTGGTCCGCCGCGAGACGGTCGCCGACCTACTCGCGCGCGACTGTGGCTAAGCGGCGACCCGCCGCGGGCTAAGCGGCGACCCGCTGCGCCCGGCTACGCCGCGCTTGCGATCGCTGCGGGCTAGCCCTCTCTGACGGTGCGCGCCGCGCCGGCGAGGAGTTCCCCTGTGGCCTCCCACAGCCGAGCCTCACGAGCTGGATCATTCGCGAACGGCTTTACCTTGCGCTCCCTGTCCTTGACGACGAAGGCGCCGCCGGAGAGCTGCGCCCAGCGATCGTCGAGGACGATCGACGCCAGCGCCGGACCGGAGTCGGTCGGCGAGGAGACGCGCGGGATGCGCTCTACGAGGCGTCCGACGCGTTGCAGGCCGGGGCCGTGGTCCCTGCTCAGAGCCGTACCCGGCATGAAGCCCGGCTCGAAGACCGACACGTTGATCCCCGTCGGAGCGCGCCGCTGCAATTCGTGCGCGTAGTACAGGATCGCCAGTTTGGAGTTCGAGTAGGCGATGCCGGACTGCTTGAATGTTGCCGGCGCGTCCGGGGAAGCGGGCCGCGCGAGCTCGACCGGATCGCGCCACACCGCCGGCGGGACTTTGAGAATCCGGCGAAAGACGTTCTGGTGGTAGGTATTCGAACCCACCAGCACGATCCGGCCGGGAGCGACGAACGTGTCCAGCAGATCGCCGATGAGCTGAGCGTGCGCGAGGTAGTTCACCGCGAAGGTCAGTTCATATCCGTCAGCGGACGCGTTGTGGGTGTCGGCGACCATGACGCCGGCGTTGGCCACGAGTCCGCGCAGCGGGCGCATCGCGCGGTCGGCAAGCAGGTCTTTGACCTGGCGGGCGGCGTCACGGACATCGACCAGCCGGGCGAGGTCGCAGCCGATGTGGTGGACGGTTGCGCCCGCCGCCCGGGCAAGCTCCGCGACCTCGGTCAGAGCTTGGCCCGCTCTACCGACGAGCAGCAGGTCCGGACGCTGCGATGCGGGGCGGTTGGCAATCGCCAGCGTCGCGGCCTTTCCCAGCCCGCTCGTCGGCCCGGTGATCAACACAGCTCCTGAAGCAATCGAATTCATGCCCCCAGCTTCGGTCCATCACCGGCAACCAGGCAGTCGTCCGGTTTTCGTAGGACTGCCAGTACCAGGACAGGAACCCGCGAATCGCGCACAGTAAGGAGATGGACAAGTGGGAGTTCGGCCGGATGGTGCGCCGCTGGCGCGACCGCGTGCCTCCCACAGCGGTCGGCGTGCCGGTCGGTGGACGCCGCCGCGCGGTGGGGCTGCGCCGGGAAGAGCTGGCCGGGCTGGCCGGGATTTCGGTCGACTATCTGACCAGGCTGGAACAGGGGCGGGCCACGTCGCCCTCGGCTCAGGTGGTGGAGGCGCTGACCCGTGCGCTACGGGTCTCCGACGCCGAGCGGGATCTGCTGTTTCGACTGGCCGGGCATGTGACCCCTGGACTCGACCTCATCTCGTCGCGCATCACCCCGAGCGTGCAACGCCTGCTCGACCGCCTGGCGCACACACCCGTCGCCGTCTACGACGCCACCTGGAACCTCCTGGTCGCCAACGCGCCATACGACGCACTGATGGGGCCGACGACGAGCTGGCGGGGAATCGAACGTAACGCCGTCTGGCGCAACGTCGTCGGCCCTGGCAGTCGCGCCGTCCACAACGCCGAGGAGCAAGCCGAATTCGAGGCTGGATTGGTCGCCGACCTGCGCCTGACGGCCGCCCGGTATCCGGCGGATCAGCGTCTCAAGCAATTGACTCGCGACCTCGCGGCACAGAGCCCACGCTTCGTCCAGCTTTGGGAATCCGCCGCCGCGGCGCCGCACCGCGATCGCAGCCGGCGCAAGACCATCGATCATCCGGACGTCGGCCACATCACGCTTGACTGC
The DNA here is from genome assembly GCF_001672815.1 of Mycobacterium sp. E796. Classification (GTDB taxonomy): domain Bacteria; phylum Actinomycetota; class Actinomycetes; order Mycobacteriales; family Mycobacteriaceae; genus Mycobacterium. The sequence continues at coordinate 10,698 of NZ_LZKK01000172.1, forward strand.
GACGTGCTTATCGTCGCCGCCGACGACCTGCGCATCATGATCTACACCGCCGAACCCGGGACGGAAGACGCCGAGCGCCTCGCCCTCGCGATCGTCTTGGGCACGCAGTCGCTGGTCGACTGAGAACTATTACTCGTCCTGCAGCTTGGGGTCCGCTTCCAGGTGGGTCAGACCGTTCCACATCAGGTTGACCAGGTGCGCGGCGACCACCTCTTTTTTCGGCTCGCGGGTGTCGAGCCACCATTGCGCCGTCATCGACACCGAGCCCACCAGCGCCTGGGCGTACAGCGGCGCCAGGTCCGCGTCCAGCCCCCGGCGCGCGAAGTCGCCGGCCAGGATCGAGCTGACCTGGCTGACCGCGTCGTTGAGCAGGCTGGAGTAGGTGCCCGAGCTGATCGCAGCCGGCGAGTCGCGGATCATGATCCGGAAGCCGTCGGTGCGCTCCTCGACGTAGGTGAGCAACGCCAGGGCGACCCGCTCCACCCGCACCCGGGACCGGTTGTTGGTCAGCGACGACGTGATCATGTCCAGCAGCGCCGACATCTCGCGGTCGACGACGACGGCGTACAGCCCCTCCTTGCCGCCGAAGTGCTCGTAGACGACGGGCTTGGACACGTTGGCGCGCAGCGCGATCTCCTCGATCGAGGTGCCCTCGTAACCGCGCTCGGCGAACAGGGAGCGGGCGATGCCAATGAGCTGCTGGCGGCGATCACTGCCCGTCATGCGGGCGCGCGCCGGCCGCGCTTCCTTGTCGGGCTCTTTATCGAGAACGGCCACGTCAGTCAGCGTATCGGGTCGGCACAACCGCACCGCCGGGCCGCGCACCGTCTAAAGTCTCTTGGTGGCGCGGGCCTATGGGGCTTGCAGTCCGTCGTGGTGTAATCGGCAGCACATCAGATTTTGGTTCTGAGAGTTCAGGTTCGAGTCCTGGCGACGGAGCAGCGTGGCTCTTTGCGGCGAGCGTGCAGGGAATGCAACGCTTGACGGCGTGTCGGCGTACCAACACGCACGCCCGCGCGAAGGGTCCAATAGGAGATTTCATGTCGTTTCGTGGTGACACCGCGGTCCTGGTCCTCGCGGCCGGACCGGGCACCCGGATGCGGTCCGACACCCCGAAGGTGCTGCACACGATCGCCGGCCGCAGCATGCTGTCGCATTCCCTGCACGCAATCGCCAAGGTCGCGCCCCAACACCTGGTCGTGGTCCTGGGCCACGACCACGAGCGCGTCGCGCCGCTGGTCGGCGAGCTTGCCGAGACGCTGGGCCGCTCGATCGACGTGGCGTTGCAGGAACGGCCGCTGGGCACCGGCCACGCCGTCCTGTGCGGGCTGTCCGCCCTGCCCGACGACTACGCCGGCATCGTCGTCGTCACCTCGGGGGACACCCCGCTGCTCGACTCCGACACCGTGGCCGGCCTGATCGCCGCCCACACCGCCGAGGCGGCCGCGGTCACCGTGCTCACCACGACGCTCGACGACCCGGTCGGCTACGGCCGCATCCTGCGCACGCAGGACAACGAGGTGATGGCGATCGTCGAGCACACCGACGCGACACCCTCGCAGCGCCAGATCCGCGAGGTCAATGCCGGCGTCTACGCCTTTGACGTCGCGGCGCTGCGGTCGGCGCTGAGCCGGCTGAGCTCGAACAACGCCCAGGGGGAGCTGTATCTGACCGACGCCGTCGCGATCCTGCGCGGCGACGGCCGGGCCGTGCGCGCCCAGCACGTCGCCGACAGCGCGCTGGTGGCCGGAGTCAACAACCGCGTCCAGCTGGCCGAGCTCGGCGCCGAGCTCAACCGCCGGATCGTCGCCGCCCACCAGATGTCCGGCGTGACCGTCGTCGATCCGGGCACCACCTGGATCGACGTCGACGTGACGATCGGTCGCGACACCGTCATCCACCCCGGCACCCAGCTGCTGGGCCGCACCAGGGTGGGCGGCCAGTGCGTCGTCGGCCCCGACACCACCCTGACCGACGTCAGCATCGGCGACGGCGCGTCGGTGGTGCGCACCCACGGCACGTCCTCCTCGATCGGGGACGGCGCCACTGTCGGCCCGTTCACCTACCTGCGACCGGGGACCGTGCTGGGGGCCGACGGCAAGCTCGGCGCGTTCGTCGAGGCCAAGAACTCCGTCATCGGCACGGGCACCAAGGTCCCGCACCTGACCTACGTCGGCGACGCCGACATCGGCGAGCACAGCAACATCGGCGCGTCCAGCGTGTTCGTCAACTACGACGGCGAAACCAAGCGGCGCACCACCATCGGATCGCACGTGCGCACCGGGTCGGACACCATGTTCGTGGCGCCGGTGACCGTCGGTGACGGGGCCTACACCGGTGCCGGAACGGTGGTGCGCGACGACGTCCCGCCCGGGGCGCTGGCCGTGTCCGCGGGACCGCAACGCAACATCGAGGGCTGGGTGCAGCGCAAGCGGCCGGGCAGCGCGGCGGCCGAGGCGGCGGATAAGGCGGCCGCGAAGGCCGCCGAAGAAAACACCGAGAATTCAGGGCCCGAATAGACACCGTGAGTTTGGTCCCTGGCAACCCGGCCACATTTCCGTACGATTCGCTACGTACGATGGGGCTTCCATTTCGATCCCGAGGCAGGGCAGTGCGTTGAGCCACGACTGGACCGATAATCGCAAAAATTTGATGCTTTTCTCGGGCCGCGCGCATCCCGAGCTGGCCGAACAGGTCGCCAAGGAACTCGACGTCCACGTCACCGCCCAGACGGCGCGGGAATTCGCCAACGGCGAGATCTTCGTTCGTTTCCACGAGTCGGTGCGCGGCTGCGACGCCTTCGTCCTGCAATCCAACCCCGCGCCGGTCAACAACTGGCTGATGGAACAGCTGATCATGATCGACGCGCTCAAGCGGGGCAGCGCCAAACGGATCACCGCGGTCATGCCCTTCTATCCCTACGCGCGGCAGGACAAGAAGCACCGCGGACGCGAACCCATCTCAGCGCGGCTGGTCGCCGACCTGCTCAAGACCGCCGGTGCCGACCGGATCGTGACCGTCGACCTGCACACCGACCAGATCCAGGGTTTCTTCGACGGGCCCGTCGACCACATGCGCGCACAGAACCTGCTGACCGGTTACATCAAGGACAACTACCCGGACGGCAACATGGTGGTGGTCTCCCCCGACTCCGGCCGGGTGCGCATCGCCGAGAAATGGGCCGACGCGCTGGGCGGGGTTCCGTTGTCCTTCATCCACAAGACCCGCGACCCGCGGGTGCCCAACCAGGTGGTCTCCAACCGCGTCGTCGGTGAAGTCGAGGGCCGCACCTGCGTCCTGATCGACGACATGATCGACACCGGCGGAACCATCGCCGGCGCGGTGAACCTGCTGCGCGAAGACGGCGCCTGCGACGTGGTGATCGCGGCGACCCACGGCGTGCTCTCCGACCCGGCCGCCGAGCGGCTGGCGGCGTGCGGCGCGCGGGAGGTCATCGTCACCAACACGCTCCCGATCGGCGAGGAGAAGCGTTTCCCGCAGCTCACGGTCTTGTCCATCGCGCCGCTGCTGGCCAGCACCATCCGCGCCGTCTTCGAAAACGGCTCCGTCACAGGCCTTTTCGACGGTGACGCCTAGATGGCCGACACCGTCATCTACCACAACCCGAAGTGCAGCACCTCCCGCAAGACGCTGGATCTGTTGCGCGACAACGGGATTGACCCCACCATCGTCCAGTACCTGAAAACCCCGCCGTCGCGCACCGAACTGGCGCGCATGATCCGCGATGCCGGCATCGACGTGCGCACCGCGGTGCGCAAGCGCGAACCGCTCTATGCCGAACTCGGTCTCGCCGACGCGTCCGACGACGAGTTGCTCGACGCCATGGCCGAACACCCGATCCTGATCGAACGGCCGTTCGTGGTCACGCCGAAGGGCACCCGGCTGGCGCGGCCGATCGACGCCGTGCGCGAGATTCTGTGAGGTTGCCCGGCGACGATGCGCGCCGGAACGGCGTGAGAAGGAGGCGGGCAATTAGGCCTGCGGCGATCACCGCCGGTGTCGTGGCGGTCGCGCTGAGCATGCCCGTGGCGGCGTGTTCGCCACCGAAAGCCCCTGACTACCAGTCGATTCTGACGCACAGTTCGACGACCAGCGCCGCCGCCACGACGACGGAGAAGCCCGTTCCGCTGTCGCAGTACCTGCAGGACATCGGCGTCAGCGGCCAACAGGTGGCGCCGGGATCACTGCCCGATCTGAACGTGTCGATACCGACGCCGACGGGCTGGTCGCAGGCGAACAACCCGAACATCGCCAAGGAGACCCTGATGATCTCGCACGGCGGCAAGTATCCGACCGCGCGGCTGGTGGTCTTCAAGTTGCACGGGGACTTCGACCCGGCGCAGGTCATCAAGCACGGCAACGACGACGCCCAGCTGTTCGAGAATTTCAAGCAGCTGGACGCCTCCACGGACAACTACAACGGCTTTCCCTCATCGATGATCCAGGGCAGCTACGACGTTGACGGCCAGCGGCTGCACAGCTGGAATCGGATCGTCATCGCCACCGGGTCGCCGCCCGCGAACCAGCGGTACCTGGTCCAGTTGACCATCACCACCCTGGCCAACCAGGCGGCCGCCGAAGCGACCGACATCGAGGGGATCATCCACGGGTTCGTCGTCGCCGCCAAGTAATCCGCGGCGGCCTTTCACTAAGCTCGTCAGCCATGACGAACTGGACCGCCGCAGACCTGCCGTCGTTCGCCGGGCGCACCGTGATCATCACCGGCGCCAATAGCGGGCTGGGCGCGGTGACGGCCCGCGAGCTGGCCGGCAAGGGCGCCAAGATCGTCATGGCCGTCCGCAACACGGGCAAGGGCGAGGCCGCCGCGAAGCAGATCGCCGGCTCCCAAACCGGCCAGGTCGAGGTGCGCCCCCTCGACCTGCAGGACCTGTCGTCGGTGCGGCGCTTCGCCGACGGGGCGGAAGGGGCCGACGTGCTGATCAACAACGCCGGCATCATGGCCGCCCCCTACGCGCTGACCGCCGACGGGTTCGAGAGCCAGATCGGCACCAACCACCTCGGTCATTTCGCGCTGACCAACCTGCTGCTGCCCAAGCTGACCGACCGCGTCGTCACGGTGTCGTCGATGGCGCACTGGCCGGGGCGCATCGACTTCGACGACCTGAACTGGAAGAACCGCCGCTACTCGCCCTGGCTGGCCTACAGCCAGTCGAAGCTCGCCAACCTGCTGTTCACCAGCGAGCTGCAGCGACGGCTCGACTCGGCCGGGTCGCCGCTGCGGGCGCTGGCGGTCCATCCCGGCTACTCGCACACCAACCTGCAGGGCGCGTCCGGCCGCAAGGTGGGCGACGCGCTGATGTCGGCCGCCACCCGGGTGGTGGCCACCGACGCCGATTTCGGCGCCCGGCAAACCCTGTACGCGGCATCGCAGGAGCTGCCGGGCGACACGTTCATCGGCCCCCGATTCGGCTGGATCGGCCGAACGCAGCCGGTCGCCCGCAGTCGGCGCGCGCAGGACGCGGCCGCCGCCGCCCGGCTGTGGGAGCTGTCCGAGCAGCTCACGGGCACCAAATTCCCGCTGTAGGGCGTTGAGTGTGAGCCGAGGGCTTTCAGTGTGTGTTGAGGGCGCGATTTCGGCCGATTTTCAACCCTGGCGCAACAGGCAAAGCCCTGCGTACACACTCGCCAATTTCCGCTCCAACGCCAAGATGCGCTAACCTGACCGGGCGTCACGGCGAGGGTGGCTGGCAGGCCAGCACCGTTATCGACGGAGACCGACTTCTATGTCGCGACCTTCGCCGTGCTACCGAACCAGAGCACAGAGGAGCGACACCATGGCCAAGTCCGTAGTCAACCAACTCAAGGTCGCGGTGCGCACCGAGACCGGCAAGGGCGCGTCCCGCCGGGCCCGCCGCGAGGGCAAGATTCCCGCCGTCCTCTACGGTCACGGCGCCGAGCCCCAGCACCTGGAACTGCCCGGCCACGACTACGCGGCGGTGCTGCGGCACTCGGGCACCAACGCGGTGCTGACGCTCGACATTGCGGGCAAGGAGCAGTTGGCGCTGACCAAGGCGCTCGACATCCACCCAATCCGCCGCACCATTCAGCACGCCGACCTGGTGGTCGTGCGCCGCGGTGAGAAGGTGCGCGTTGAGGTCAACGTCGTCGTCGAGGGCGATGCCGGCCCCGACACCCTGGTCACCCAGGAGACCAACACGATCGAGATCGAGGCCGAGGCCATGTCGATTCCCGAGCAGCTGACCGTGTCCGTCGAGGACGCGCCTGCGGGCACCCAGTTCACCGCCGGGCACATCGCGCTGCCCAGCGGCGTCAGCCTGGTGTCCGACCCCGACATGCTGGTGGTCAACGTGGTGAACGCCCCGACGGCCGCCGACCTCGCGGAAGAGGGCGCCGGCGAGCCGGCCGAAGGCGAGGCAGCGGCTCCCGCGGCCGAAGAGGGCGGCGAGGCCGAGGCCGCCGACGAGTCCGAGTAGGCGGCCCGCGACGTGGCCGAACCGCTATTGGTGGTCGGCCTGGGCAACCCCGGAGACAACTACGCGCGCACCCGGCACAACCTCGGGTTCATGGTCGCCGACCTGCTCGCCGCGCGGCTGGGTTCGAAGTTCAAGGCGCACAAGCGTTCCGGCGCCGAAGTTGTCAGCGGCCGGTTGGCCGGGCACTCGGTGCTGGTGGCTAAGCCGCGCTGCTTCATGAACGAGTCGGGCCGCCAGGTCGGGCCGCTGGCGAAGTTCTATTCGGTGGCTCCGGCCGACATGATCGTCATCCACGACGACCTCGACCTGGAGTTCGGTCGCATCCGGCTCAAAATCGGCGGGGGCGAAGGTGGTCACAACGGGTTGCGCTCGGTCGTTGCGGCGCTGGGCACCAAGGACTTTCAGCGGGTGCGCATCGGGATCGGGCGTCCGCCCGGACGCAAGGATCCGGCGGCGTTCGTGCTGGAGAACTTCACCGCGGCGGAACGCGCCGAGCTGCCCACCATTTGCGAGCAGGCCGCCGACGCCACCGAGGCGCTCATCGAGCTTGGGCTCGAGCCCGCGCAGAACCGCGTGCACGCCTGGTAGGCGGGCGCGCTGAGTCGTCGGACCGGTTCTGCCGGTGAAGGTTCGGCGAAGCCGCGGCCGAACCGCTCCGCATCCGGGCCCCCTCGTAGGTGCAGTCGACGGGGCATTCCTCGATGCAGGCCTTGTCCTTGAGGTCGACGCAGGGCTCGGCGATCACGTAGGTCATCGCGAGACGTCCTCGACCGCCTGGTGCCCGGCGTTGTAGCCAGGGGTGAACGTAATGCCCGGGCCGCCATGGCATCCCGCGCCGCCCAGGTACAGCCCCTCGATCGGAATCGGCATGTCGATGAAGCCCTTGGGGCCGGGCCGGTTGGGCCCCATCAGGTCCGGATGCAGCATGCCGTGGCAGAAGTCACCGGCGGGAGCCGCGAACATTGTCTGCATGTGGTATGGGGCGAACGTGATGTGCCGGATCTGGATGTCGCGGAAGTTGGGTGCGAAGCGGGTGATCTTGTCGATGACCTTCTCCGCCATCACGTTCTTGAGGTGGCCGTGCATTTCGCGGGGCGTTTCGACGGGGAACGCATAGGCGAACGCGCTCGCCGCATGCTTCCCCGGGGGCGCCATGCTGGGATCGTGCACCGACGGGATCTGCATGCCCATCGACGGATTGTCGGGAATGATGCCCCGCTTGCACTCCTCCCACTGGCGTTGTTGCTCTTCGGGCGAGCCGAAGATGCCGATGGACGACTGCATGCCGGGTTCGTTGAGGAAGTCGTATGGCGGAGCGAATTCCGGCAGGCCGTCGAGCGCGAAGTGGATCTGGACGAAGGGCGCCCGGTGGTCGCGACCGCTGAGCCGGGCGACGAGGTCGGCGGGCAGGTGCTCGGCGCCGACCATGTCGATCAAGGTCAGGTCGGGCGACAGGTTGGACACGACGACCGGCGCGCTGATCTCGGAACCGTCCTTCAGGCGCACCCCGGTCACCCGATCGTTCTCGACGAGGATCTTTTCCACCTTGGCGCGGTACCTGACCTCGCCTCCGTGCGAGACGAACAGATCGTGCAGGTGCTGGCCGAGCGAGCCGATCCCGCCCTCGAGCTTCGTCATCATCGCCGCACCCTCGTTCGGAACGGCGAGCGCGAACGCCAAACATGTTGCGCTGCCCGGGGTATAAGGACCGCGGTAGGTGGAGTTGATGGCGAGGAAGGCGAGCATTCCCCGCAACACCGCGTGCTTGTCCCTGTCGGGCAGGAAGCGGTCGATGGCATCCATCGCGGACCCGAACAGCACTTCGTGGATAGCCCTGCGCTCGGATTCGTTTGCGGCACAGGCGTACATCTCGTCGAGCGTCTTGGGCGGCGTACGCACCTCGAAGCGGCCGAGCGCCTTCGCCGGGCCCTGGCTCCAGCCGATCATCTCGGCCATCCCCGTGACGGCCTCGGTCCCGAGCTTTTCGGCGAGGTGGGTCATCAGCTGCATCGGATCGCGGTAGAAGATCATGGGCTCTTCGCCGTTGTCGCCGAGGTTGACCGACTGGACTTCGGCGTCGACGGTGGGCAGCGTGTCCAGCCCGAGCTCCTTGGTGATTGCGGGCGCGGTGGGAAACTGCACCGAACCCGCTATCTCGTAACGGAATCCATCGATCAACTCGACCGTGGCCGCCATTCCGCCGCTGTAGGTGTTGGCCTCCAGGCACAGGGTGCGCAGGCCGGCGCGCTGCAGGACCGCCGCCGCCGTCAGCCCGTTATGGCCGGCGCCGACAACGATCGCGTCATAATCCGTCATCGCTGATGCTCCTTCTCCGAATGGTCTTCGAGGCGACCCGGCGAGACACCCATGGTGGGCGGACCCAATATATGTCAGTACTGACTCAATTGGAAGCCGTCGGCTGACAGGGTCGGGATGTGATGGGATGCGAGGTATGGGCGAGCCGACCAATCTGCACAAGCTGCGCCACAGCAAGACCCATGAGGCCCTGCGGCAGGTGGCGTTGAAGAGGTTCGCGAGCGAGGGCTTCGGCAACGTGACGGTGCAGCAGCTGGCGCAGGAAGCCGGGGTCACCGAGCGCACGTTCTTCCGGCACTTCCCCACCAAGGAAGCCGTGCTGTTCCAGGACTATGACACGCACGTGGAGTGGCTGGCCGAGGCGCTTACGCAACGCCCGCAATCCGAGTCGGTGTTCGACGCGGTGCTGGCCAGCATGGCCAGCTATCCGCACGACATTGAGGTGGTCCGGCAGGCCGCGCTCGCCCGCGCCGAGCTGATCACCGGCGAGCAGATCGCGAGCCACCTGCGGGTGGTGCAGTCGTCGTTCGCGGCGGTCATCACCGACTTCGTCAAGCAGCGCTATCCCGACGTGGAGAACATCGAGCTGGTCGCCAACGTCGCGGGCGCCACGCTGGCCGCGGCCATGGTGATCGGTGTGGAGACGTGGGGGCGCAACGGCTGCGTCGAGGACTTGGCGGTCATCTCGGCCACCTGCCTGGAACTGGTCAGGTCGGGGCTTTCGCCGCTGACGTGACGCGGATGCGCCCGACTAGCTGACCAGCGTGACCGAATTGGACCGGCGTAGCTTGCCCGACGGCGTCTTCGGGATGGTGCCGGGGCCCAGCACGACCACGTTGCGCGGACGCACGTCGACCTCGGCCACCACTTCGTGCGCGACCTGGTGCTCGATGCGGCGCACCTCGGCCGGGTCCTGCCAGGCGTTGGACTCGACCGCGACGGCGAACGTCTCGCGGGAGTGGCCGGCGTCGAGGCGCACCGCGACGGCGCAGCCGGGCCGGACCCCCTCGACGCGGCAGGCGGCCCGCTCGATGTCGGTCGGGTAGATGTTGCGGCCCGCCATGATGATGACGTCCTTGACGCGGCCGCACACCACGACGTGGCCCTCCTCGGTCAGGTAGCCAAGGTCGCCCGTGTCGTACCAGCCGTGCTCGTCCTGCGCCGGGATGAAGCCGCCCATGGTCAGGTAGCCGGGCGTCAACGACTCGCCGCGCAGCTCGATGACCCCCACGCCGCGCGCGGGCATCACGTTGCCGCTCTCGTCGATGATGCGGGCCTCGAGGTCCTTCAGCAGCGGACCCAGCGTGGCCAGCCTGCGGGTGTTGCCCTTGGTGGCCGGGACGGCGCGGCGCAGCGCGGCCAGCAGGTCGGCGTCGACCTCGTCGACGACGAGCCCGGCGTTGCATTCGGAGAACGACACCGCCAGCGTCGTCTCGGCCATGCCGTAGGCCGGCAGGATCGCCGAGGGCCGCAACCCGAACGGCTTGCCCGCGTCGAGCAGGTCCTCGACGTCGGCGGGCTCGACGGGCTCGGCGCCGGACAGCGCGAAGCGCAGGGTCGACAGGTCGAAGTCGCCGGGCTTGGCGTTGCGCCGCAGCCGCTTGGCCAGCAGCGCGTAGGCGAAGTTGGGCGCCGCGGTCATGGTGCCCTTGTACTTGTCGATGAGCTTGGCCCACAGCAGCGTGTCGCGCAGGAAGTCCATCGGCGTGACCTTGACCAGCTCCGCGCCGAAGTACATCGGGATGGTCAGGAAGCCGACCATGCCCATGTCGTGGAAGCAGGGCAGCCAGCTGACCATGACGTCCTTCTCGACGTCGTACTGGGCGCCGATGAACATGGCCTCGGCGTTCGAGTAGATGTTGCGGTGGGTGATCTGGACGGCTTTGGGAGATCCAGTGGAACCGCTCGTTAATTGCATGAGTGCCAGGTCGTCCTCGCCCACCTCGACGGGGTCGATCGGCTCCGATGCGAGCAGGTCGCCGACGGTGAGGACCTTGAGGCCCTTCTCCTCCAGCACGGGGATGGCCACCAGGAAGGGCTCGGACACGATGACGGCCTTGGCCTCGATCATGCCGATGACGGTCATGGTGTCCTCGGCCCATACGACCAGGTCGGTGCGCGGTGTGGGCTGGTGCAGCATGGTCAGGCTGGCGCCGCGCATCCACAGGCCCTGCGCCGTGGGGGCGATTTCCACCGGGAAGCCGGCGAGGACGCCGACGGCGTCGCCGAGGCCGATGCCCGCGGCGGCCAGGCCGCCCGCGATGCGGCGGGCGCGCTCGTGGACCTCGCCCCAAGTGTGCCGGACGGGTTCGTGGGGTTCACCGGTGACCATGCCCGTCGTTGCGGTGCGGGCATTGCGGAACATCTTGTCGGTAAACCTGCTCACAAAAACCTCCTCGGTTCCGGCAGTTGCCCCAAGGCCCGGAATCTCATGTTCCGCCTGCTGGGTGCCAGTTTGTAGCAGCTACGCGAGCACGATTGCGCAGCGGTTAGGTCTCGGACAGGTGATGAGCCAACGAGCCCACCGGTAATTCCGGTGGGCGAGGGAATCGAGTGGTCTTGCTTACCGCTGCTCGTCACCGCCAGTTATCTTAAACTCCTCTTAAGTAACTGCCAAACTGTGACGCGCCTTGAGTGCGAATTCACACTTCAGTGGGGGCGGGCACCACGCGGGCGCCGGGCACCGGGCCGGTGGCGACCCGAACGGTGCGACACACGCCCGCCCCGGACAGCTGGGTCCCGACGTCCACCGCCGACGCCGCCGACGTGCACAGGAACGCACACGTCGGGCCGGAGCCGGAGACGATGCCGGCCAGGGCGCCCGCCTCGACGCCGGCGCGCAGCGCCTTTCGCAGGGCGGGGTTCATGCTCACCGCGGCCGCCTGCATCTCGTTGCCGAGCAGCGGCGCCAGTTGCTCCGGGTCGCCCGCGGCCAGGGCCGCCAGCACCGGCCCGGGTTCGGCGAGCCGCGGCGGTTTTCCGGCCTTCCTGAGCCGGTCCAGCTCCTTGAACACCGCCGGGGTGAGCAGCTCGCCGTCGGCGAACGCCAGCACCCAGTGGAAGCTGTTGCGGGACAGCACGGTGGCCAGCTCCTCGCCGCGACCGGTTCCCAGCGCCGTCCCGCCGTGCAGCGCGAACGGCACGTCGCTGCCGAGCTTCGCGGCGAGGATGCGCAGGTCGCGGCGTGGCACGTTGAGTTCCCACAGCGAGTTGATCGCAACCAGCACCGCCGCCGCGTCGGCGCTGCCGCCCGCCATGCCGCCCGCCACCGGAATGGACTTGTCGATCATGATCGAGACGTCGGGCGCCCGGCCGACGTGTTCGGCCATCAGCTCGGCCGCCTGCCACGCCAGGTTGCGCTCGTCGGTGGGCAGCTTGTCGGCGCCCTCGCCGACGAGCTCGAGCGACAGCACGTCGGCGTTGCGGACCGTCACCTCGTCCAGCAGCGAGACGGCCTGAAAGACCGTCGTCAGCTCGTGATAGCCGTCCTTGCGGCGGTCCCCCACCGCCAGGTACAGGTTGACCTTTCCGGGCACCCGTACGGTGACCGACCCGGTGGGCACCCACTGCGCGGCGGTGTTGCCGTCAGACATCGGGGTTTCCGTCAGACATTGTCGACCACCGCAGCAGACTAACGCCGCGCCGGGCTAACCACACGCCACGGCGCTCCGGTCAGCTCGCCGAGGCGTGCCCCGAAACGCTCGGCAGCGTGTCGTCCGGATCGCCGGAGCGACGCAACAGCCGCACGAAGTCCTCGATGGACAGCGTCTCGCCGCGACGGGCCGGATCGATGCTGGCGGCCAGCAGCCGATTCGCCGACTCGTTGCCCGAGCCGGCCCACTCGGCGAAAGCGTTGCGTGATGTCTTGCGCCGCTGGGCGAATGCGATGTCGACGAGTTCGAACACCCGCCGCCGGAAGGTGTCGTCGGTCGGCCACGGCGAGGTCGCGTACCGGTCGATGCGAACCAGCCCCGAATAGACCCGCGGGATCGGCCAGAAGACGGTCGGCGAAACCATGCCGCAGCGGCGCACCCGTCCGAAGAAGCGGACCTTCACGCTGGGCACGCCGTAGTCCTTGCCGCCCGGCTCGGCGGCCAGCCGTTCGGCGACCTCGGCCTGCACCATCACCGTCACGGCCCGAATGGACGGGAATTCGGCGAGCAGGTGCAAGATCGCCGGGACCGCGACGTTGTAGGGCAGGTTGGCGACGACGGCGGTGGGTTCGTCAGGCGCGCCGGGCACCTCGTCCCGGCGCAGCGTCAACACGTCGCGGTTCAGCACCGACAGCCGGTGTATCTCGCTGTGCGAGTGTTCGGCGACGGTCTGCGGCAGCCGACCGGCCAGCGCCGGGTCGATCTCGACGGCGGTGACGGTGGCGCCGCGGTCAAGCAGCGCAAGCGTGAGCGAACCGAGCCCGGGACCGACCTCCAGGACGTGGTCGGACCGGCCGACGCCGGACGTCGCGACCACCCGTCGCACGGTGTTGGCGTCGTGGACGAAGTTCTGCCCCAAAGCTTTTCGTGGCCGAAATTCCAGTTCTTTGGCCAGCCGCCTGATCTCGGTGCGCCCGAGGAGCCGGATGGTCAGCTTGCACCAGCTCTTCCGCTGCACACGGGCCAGGCGCCCCAGCCCTGGCGCTGCCGGGTCACCTCGGCGATGGCGATCTGCTCCTCGCGGGTGGCGAGGTCGGCGCGGGGCGCGAAGCGCAACCCGCCGTTGCGCTCCCAGGTCCCTTGGTCGAACTGCACACCGCCGTAATACCCGTTTCCGGTGTTGATCGCCCAGTTGCCGCCGGCCTCGCAGCCGGCGATGGCGTCCCAGATCGACCCGTTGCTCACCGGCGGCACGTCGGTGCCGGGCTTGGTGCCCACGCGCACCACGGCTTCATGGGCCGGGGTGATCACGGTGTTGGCGATGGGCAGCCTGCCGGTCTCGACGCCGTTGACCGTGGCCACCGCGAACGTCACGTCCTGGGTGCCCGGGCTGCCCGCGTCCTCGACGACCTGGCGGCTGACGTTCATCTCCGGGTCCTCGATCCGGCGCGCGGGCGGCTGCAGCGGGACCCGCTCGGTGACCCGCTGGATCCGGTTGCGCGTGACCTGGATCTGCATCCCGTCCACGATGGGGGCCGACGCCCCGGGCGCCACCTGATCGCTTTCCAGCAGCGGCGCGCCGGCGGCGTTCAACAGCCCGGCGACGTTGGCCGCGGCGAGGTGGACGGTGCGCACGGCGCCGCCGTCGTTGATCTGGACCGTCTTGGCGCTCACGACCGGCAGCGCCATCCCGGCCAGCGGAACGCGGCTGCCGCGGGAGGCGGCGGCCGGGGCGGTGTCGGTCATCGCGAGTTGGGCCAGCGCCTCGTCCACGGTCGACGCGGTCGTCCACACCTGCTTGGAGTCGTGGCCGTCCAGCGAGATCTGCAGCGGCCGGCTGCGCCGCAACACGATGTTGGCGGCGTCGCGCACCTCCACGTCGGCAGCCGGGTAGAGGTCGTCGCGCTCGTCGACCCTGAAGCCGTTCTCCTGGACGATGTCGATCACCCGCGACTTCATCGTCGACACCCGCATCGCGATTCCGTCAACCGTCAGGGTCACCGTCTTGGACGCGGAAACCGCGAGGCCGCCGGCGAAGCCCAGTACCAGCAGCAGGCCCGCAACAACGAGCCGCAACATTGGTGATGAATTGTGATGAAGTTTTGTCAATACAGTCAACGCGCGTTACTCCGCCTCAGCAACCAGTCACGAACCACTCAGCAAGAAAATGACTACAAACGACAGCGGGGCCCAGAGGCCCCACCGTTCGATCACAAGACGGTAACGAACCGGCCAATGTTCAGCAACTCCGACGCGTCTCCGGCGCGTCACAGTCGGGCAAATCACCGGACGGCGCCGCTACCCGGCGGCCAGCCCGTAGACCCGGCGGGCATTGCTGGTCGTGACCTGCGCCAAGTCTTCGGGACGGCGATCCAGCAGTTCAGCGATCGCCCGCACAGTATAGGGAAGGCAATAGGGCTCATTCGCTGCGCCTCGATAGGGGTGCGGGGTCAGAAAAGGCGCATCGGTTTCCACCAATAGCTGCTCCGGCGGGATCAGCGCGACGGCCTCCCGCAGGGCGCGCGCATTGCGGAAACTGACCGTCCCGGACAGGCTCAGCAACCACCCGCTATCCACGCAGCGGCGGGCCATCGCGCGGTCCGATGAAAAGCAATGAAAGATCACCGCGTCGGGGGCGCCCTCCGCGGCCAGCACGTCGAGCACCTCGGCGTCGGCCTCCCGGTTGTGGATCATCAGCGGCTTCCCGAGGCGCTTGGCCAGGTCGATATGCCAGGCGAAGGCCTCCCGCTGCGCGGACGGCTCCGCGCAGCCCTCCAGCCGGCCCGGCCAATACAGGTCCATGCCGGTCTCCCCGACCGCCACCACCCGGGGGTGGGCGGCAAGCCGCTGGATCTCGGCGCGGGCCGCGTCGTCCAGGGCGTTCGCGCGGGTCGGGTGCAGCGCCACGGCGGCGTAGACGCGCGGATCCCAGTCGGCGGCGCGCGTCACCCAGCGCGCCGAATCGAGATCGTCGGCGACGGTGACCACCGCTTGGACGCCGACCGCGGCGGCGCGGTCGACGATGGCCCGCACCTCCTCGGCTCCCATCTCCGGCCCGGCGCCGCACGCGTCGAGGTGGGTGTGCGCGTCGATCAGGGGCGCCAGCGGCTCGGGTGCGGGCGGCGCTTGTCGTTCACCAGAGCGGTTGGAACTCACCGCCACACAATAGGGTGAGTCTCGATGAGGCCCTACTACATCACCACCGCGATCACGTACCCCAACGCCGCGCCGCATTTGGGGCACGCGTACGAGTACATCGCCACCGACGCCATCGCGCGGTTCAAGCGGTTGGACGGTTACGACGTGCGCTTCCTGACCGGAACCGACGAGCACGGGCTCAAGGTCGCCCAGGCCGCCGCGACCGAGGGCCTGCCCACGGCCGAGCTGGCCCGGCGCAACTCGGATGTCTTCCAGCGCCTGCAGGAGCGGCTGAACATCTCCTTCGACCGGTTCATCCGCACCACCGACGCCGACCACCACGAGGCGTCCAAGGAGATCTGGCGGCGGATGGCCGCGGCGGGCGACATCTACCTGGACACCTACTCGGGCTGGTATTCGGTGCGCGACGAGCGATTCTTCGTCGAGTCGGAGACCGAAGTCGTGGACGGGACCAGGATCGCCGTCGAGACCGGCACCCCGGTGACCTGGACCGAGGAGCGCACCTACTTCTTCCGGCTGTCGGCGTATGCCGACAAGCTGTTGGCGCACTACGAGGCGAACCCCGACTTCATCGCCCCCGAGGTGCGGCGCAACGAGGTGGTCAGCTTCGTCTCCGGCGGCCTGCGCGACCTGTCCATCTCAAGGACCTCGTTCGATTGGGGGGTGAAGGTCCCGGATCACCCCGACCACGTCATGTACGTCTGGGTCGACGCCCTGACCAACTACCTGACCGGCGTCGGCTTCCCCGACACCGGCTCGGAGTTATTCCGGCACTATTGGCCCGCCGATTTGCACATGATCGGCAAGGACATCATCAGGTTTCACACCGTCTACTGGCCGGCGTTCTTGATGTCGGCCGGAATCGAGTTGCCCCGCAGGGTCTTCGCACACGGATTTCTGCTCAACCGCGGCGAGAAGATGAGCAAGTCCGTGGGCAACATCGTCGACCCGGTTTCGCTGGTCGACACCTTCGGCCTCGATCAGGTGCGCTACTTCCTGCTGCGGGAGGTGCCGTTCGGCCAGGACGGCAGCTTCAGCGAAGAGGCCATTGTCACCAGGATCAACGCCGACCTGGCCAACGAGCTCGGCAACCTCGCCCAACGCTCGCTGTCGATGGTGGCCAAGAACCTCGACGGCGTGGTGCCCGAGCCGGGCGAGTTCACCGCGGCGGACACCGGGCTGCTGGCGTCGGCCGACGGCCTGTTGGAGCGCGTGCGGGCCAATTTCGACGGTCAGGCGATGCACTTGGCCCTCGAAGCGATCTGGCTGATGCTCGGGGAGGCCAACAAATACTTTTCGGCCCAGGAGCCGTGGGTCCTGCGCAAGAGCGAGTCCGAGGCGGATCAGGCCAGGTTCCGAACCGTCCTCTATGTCACGTGCGAGGTCGTCCGCATCGCAGCGCTGCTCGTCCAGCCCGTCATGCCCGAGTCGGCCGGCAAGCTGCTGGACCTGCTCGGCCAGGGCGCGGACCGGCGGGCTTTTGACGCGGTCGGCGTGCGGCTGGCCCCCGGCACTGCCCTGCCGCCGCCCACCGGTGTGTTCCCGCGTTATCAGGCGGAGTGAGCCGAAGCAGACCAACGGTACGCAGCATCCACGCGATGGGAACGGGACGGCTCCCGGCGCGGTCGAGTGAGTGCGACACACCCGGGAAGGTTTCGTTTTTCGCGGCTGTACAAACCCATTCGCGGGAATCTTGCGCGCCATGGGGAAAAGCGTCGGAACTGCGCCATGCGATAGGCCATAATCGGCATGTGGAGCGACGACGAAACCGGCAACAAAACCAATCGCCGATGACTACCTTGAAGGAGTTGCCCGCGTTGGTCGTCCTGGAAAGAATTCCGATTCCGGTGCTCGCCATCGGGAACGACGGCAGTATCTTGTTCACCAACACCGCCTTCGCGGAGATGGTCGGCTTTGATCCCGAAGAGGTTCTCTCCCTGCGGTTTCACGAGATCTTCCACGAGGCTCCGGAGTCGGACTCCTTGCTTTCGGTCGTGCACGCACTCGCGAATATGGTCGTCGACTTGGCCCACAAGGACGGGTCGGTGGTTCGGGCTTTGATGAGCAAGTCGGCGCTCCTGCGCGCGGACGACCAGTTCGCGCTCGCGGCGTTCCAGGACCTCACCGAGCAATTGTGGGTCGAGGAACGCTAGGCGCCGATCTTTAAACCTTTAGGAATCCGCACGGCGCAATGAGATACCCATAGTACGGAATGCGCTCACCCGACGGGCGGTCGTGATCGCCTAGCCGGCGTCGGGGACCGCGGCGCCCTGGCCCTGTGCCGATCCGGCCGGCGGTCCGTGGCGCAGCGCCTCCCGGGAAAGGAATTCGCGGAAATAAGGTAGCGACGCCTCCGTGACGATTCCTGCGAGCATGAGTTTCCAGAATTGATTCGTATGGGGAGCCAGCCCCGCGTCGACCGCCGCACCCGCATCCCGCCCCGCCGCGCCCTTGGCCGCCATCGCGTTGTACAGCAAACGCGTTCCGAACATGGCGCCGACGATCGACTCGCTGATCACCACCGGGTCGAGATCCTCTCGGACGTCGCCTTCGGCGGCCGCCCGCTGGGCCTGGGCCGCCATCAGCTCAACCATGTTGGCGCAGAACCGCATCGCCGCTTCGTTGAAGCCGGTCAGAGCAGCCGTCAATTGCTCGGCGGCCCGGGCGGTCTTGTCGGAGCTGAGCACGTTGGCGATGGTGAACGTGCCGTGGATCATGTTCTCGAGCGCGGGAGACGACGACCCGCACACGTTGCGGAACGCGACGAGTAGGGTCTCGGAACCTTCTTCGATGATCGCCGAAGCCAGCGATTCCTTCGAGTCGAAGTGGTGGTAGAGGGCTCCCTTCGTCATGCCGGTCCGCTCGATGATCGTGTTCCAGCCGGCCGCGGCGTACCCGACCTCGCCGAAAACGTCTATCGCGGCGTCGAGGATCTTCCGCCGAGTGGCTTCCGATCGAACCTGGCGCGCCATCGCGTCTACACCTCCGGAGTTCCGTCGATGTCCCCAGACGCGGATCTCGACAACTTCACCAACCTTCCGGCCGGAGCGGTAAGCGTAACAGCCGCCCACGCGCGGGCCCGATCGCGCGACCTGCCCATGGCGTTATCCGGAATCCGTGCCCGCCGAGGTGGAGTTGATCGCCAGTGCCGCGCGGCGCCTGAGGAATTGGCGGAAGTAATCGATGCGCTCCGGTTGCAGGATTCCGGTCAACATCAGGAGCCAGCACTTCTCCAGGTCGTGCAAGAACCGCTCCGGTTCCTCCAGGTTGCTGGTTTGGCGCAGCCCCATGTGCAGGGAAACCACCAGGCGTCCCACGTCTTGC
>NZ_LZKK01000173.1 GCF_001672815.1 Mycobacterium sp. E796
AGCGTGCCCCTGATCAGGCGCTTGGCCGAGTCCAGCGCAGCGTGGTACTCCTCCGGCGGAACGGTCGCCGCCAGCTCGGTCAACCCGTAGATCAGCGAATAGACGGCTTCCACCGAGCCCGGCTTGTCGGTGCCCCCGACGATGCCCTCGATGATCTCGCGGAAGGCCTGGAATCCGGCGCCGCCCTCCCGAGGGTCGACGGCACCTTCGGCACGGAGCGCCCACTCGAAGGCGGCGAGGTCGGGGTATTCGCGCATCAACCGGCCCGATTCGTCGAGCACCGCTTCGATCCGGTCCGTGACGTCGCCGGGACCCTGGGCGGCCTCGCGCAGGCGCGGCAACGCGACGTCGGTCCTGGCCGCGACGGCGGCCTTGATCAGCTCCGACTTGTTGGGGAAGTAGTTGTACAGGCTGGCGCTGGTCACCTCCGCGGTGCGGGCGATCTCGCGGATGGTCGCGCGGGAGTACCCGACCTCCGCCACGCAGCGCATCGCCGCGTCGATTATTCGGGCGCGGGTCCGCTCGCCGCTGGCGCCCACCGGGCG
>NZ_LZKK01000174.1 GCF_001672815.1 Mycobacterium sp. E796
GCCGTTGATGCGCTGCTTGGAAACGTCGGAAAGGTTCGGGCCGGCACCGGGATCCGTCACCGTCACCGCGAGGCCGGTGGCCATGACTGACGCGGACCGCCTGCTCGGCGGCTATGACCCCAACGCCGGCCGCAGCGCTCACGCCGCGGCGCGGCCCCAGCTGATCCCGGTGCCCTCGCTGCTGCGCGCCCTGCTCTCGGAGCATCTGGATCCCGGCTACGCCGCGGCCGCGGCCAAACGCGACAGCGAGGGCGTGGCGCCGAGCGGCCGCGACCGCACCTTCGGCTGGCTGTGGCAGGCCCTGGCCGCGCTGCTGATCGCGACGGTGTTCGCCGCCGCGGTCGCGCAGGCGCGCTCGGTGGCGCCCGGCGTGCGCACCGCGCAGCAGCTGCTGCTGGAAAGCGTGCGCTCATCGGAGGCCGCCGCGGCCAAGTTGGGCCAACAGCGCAGCGCGCTCTCGAGCCGAGTGGACGACGTGCAGCGCCACGCACTGGCCGAAAACGCCCAGGGGCAGCGGCTGCTGGCCAGTCTCGACGCGCTGGGCCTGGCGGCGGCGAGCACGGCGGTCATCGGTCCCGGCCTCGCGGTGACGGTGACGGATCCCGGTGCCGGCCCGAACCTTTCCGACGTTTCCAAGCAGCGCATCAACGGC
>NZ_LZKK01000175.1 GCF_001672815.1 Mycobacterium sp. E796
AGCGGCGGCAGCTCTTCGACGAACATGTCGAGTGGTATCGCATGTACGGCATGAGCATGCGGCCGGTTCCGGCGTCCTGGGAAGAGTTCCAAGAGTACTGGGACCACATGTGCCGCAACGTGTTAGAGGACAACTACGCCGCCCGCGCCGTCCTCGATCTGACCGAGCTGGCCAAACCGCCTTTCGCCCAATGGCTTCCGGACCGGCTATGGGCCGCGCAGCGCAAACTGATGGCGCTGTTCTTTGTCTGGCTCACCGTCGGTCTCTACGATCCGCCGGTGCGCGAGCTGATGGGGTACCGGTGGTCGCGCCGCGACGAATGGCTGCACCGCCGGTTCGGCGATCTCGTTCGCCTCGTCTTTGCCTGCGTGCCAACGCGATACCGCAAACACCCGCGGGCGCGCGCCGGCTGGGATCGCGCGAGCGGCCGAATCCCTTGCGACACACCGCTGGTGCACACGCCGGCGCGCAACCTCCCGCCGATGGACGAGCGCGGCAGCCCGAAGCATTACTGCCCGAAGGTCTCTTAGCCCAACGCCTTTCAGGCGGAACCCCGACCAGGGTGAGCGCCGCGCCTTGACGGTGACGCGGTGACCGCTTTCAGCCCGCTCTCGCCCCGGTGATGGGGCGGCACGCCCGGACCGGCGTGCTCCGCGTTGCGGACCGCATCGATGACGAGTTGCCGGACGTGGTCGTTCTCCAGGCTGTAGAAGATCGTGGTTCCCTCGCGACGCGTCTGGACCAGCCGCGCCATCCGCAGCTTGGCCAGGTGCTGGGAAACCGATGGCGCGGGCTTTCCCACGTGCTCGGCCAGTTCGTTGACCGACATCTCGCGGTTGGTCAGCGACCACAGCACCTGCACACGGGTCGCGTCGGCCAGCATCCGGAACACCTCGACAACCAGGCCGGCCTGGTCGTCGGGCAAGCGGCCTTCGCTATTACCTGCGTGCATTCGCAGATAGTAGCCGCTTCACCCGGCCGGGACGACCGTCGACTGGCGTTGCCCGCCGTTGCGTTCGTTCCAGAACCGGTAAACGTCCACCGCGGCTTGTTCGGGTTGGTAGCGCATCGGCAGCCGACGGTGGTCCCAGGCCTTGGCGAATTCGTCGTAGAACGTGGCGACCTCGAAGTACTTCCGGTCATCGAGGTAGTACTGCTCGTAGGCCTCGCGCGTGGTGAGGAAGACGACTTCGCGGGGCGAGCAGTAATACAGCGAGCCCAGGCACATCGGGCAGGGGTGGGCCAGCACGTAGATTGTGCTGTCGACCAGGTGCTCGGTGCCGAGTCGCATGCACGCCTTCCGGATGGCCAGGATCTCCGCGTGCGCGGTCGGATCGTGCGTTTGGGCCACCTTGTTGGCGCTCTCGGCGAGGACCTGGCCGTCGTTGACGATCACCGTGGCGAACGGGCGACCGCCCTCGGCGACGTTCTGGCGGGCAAGCTCGATCGTCCGGTGGGCAAAGTCCGTCACGGGTACGCGGAGTAGTCCCCAGCGGGCACGCGATCAGCGCTGTGATAGTAACTAGACTGTCTATATTTTTCGGCTTGGGGACGAGGGAATTTCATGGCGCGCACCGATCGTGATCGTTGGGACTTGGCGACGAGCGTCGGGGCGACGGCGACCATGGTCGCCGCCCAGCGGGCGCTGTCGACCGATGAGAAGTTGATCGACGACCCGTACGCGGCGCCGCTGGTGCGCGCCGTCGGCATCGACGTCTACGTGCGGTTGGTGAACGGCGAGATCCCGGTCGGCGCGGAATCCGAGTTCGACCCGCAGCGCATGGCCCGGGCGATGGCCTGCCGCACAAGGTTCTACGACCGGTTCTTTCTCGACGCCGCGCAAAGCGGCGTCGACCAGGTCGTCATCCTCGCGTCGGGGCTTGACGCGCGCGCGTACCGCCTGCCGTGGCCGGCGGGCACCGTCGTCTACGAGGTCGACATGCCGGAGGTGATCGAGTTCAAGACGTCGACGCTGCGCGACCTCGGCGCCGAGCCGACCGCCGAGCGGCGCACCGTCGCCATCGACCTGCGCGACGACTGGGCCGCCGCGCTGCGGGCGGCCGGCTTCGATCCGAAGGCGCCCGCGGCCTGGAGCGCCGAAGGCCTGTTGGTATATCTGCCTGACGAGGCGCAGGACGCGCTGTTCGACAACATCACCGCGTTGAGCGCCCCCGGCAGCCGCCTGGCTTTCGAATTCGTGCCCGACACAAGCATTTTCGCCGACGAGCGGTGGCGCGCACACCACGACCGGATGAGCGAACTCGGCTTTGAGATCGACTTCAACGAACTCGTCTATCACGGCCACCGCAGTCACATCCTGGACCATCTGAACCAGCGCGGCTGGCGGACGTCATCGCAGACCACGAAGGAGTTGCATGCGGCCAATGGCTTCGTCTATCCAGACGACGAACTCGCCGAGGCCTTCGGCGACGTGACTTACAGCAGCGCGACGCTCAGCGGCTGAGCAGGTCGTCCTTCAGGCGGTTGGTGAGCATCTCTTGGAACACCGTGCGGGCCGGCTCGTACAGGTCCTGGAAGGTGAGCAGCACCGTGTTCCGGTCGTATTCGGGGATAGATCCCAGCGGAGTCCAGAAGCTGTCGATGTCCATCAGGAAGAACGGTCCCTGCTGGGCCGGCATGGTCCGGCGCAGGTGATAGCTCGCGTCCAGCGCCTGACCTACGCCCGGGCCATAGCGCACGATCATCGACTTGCCCGGCTGCGCTTCGCGGTAGACCGCCGCGCCCTGCCATTCGGTCAGGGTCAGGCCGGCGGGCGCGATGCGCTGCGGCCCGAGCAACGGCTCTGCGATCCAGTTGCTCCATTCGATGCGGCCATCCACGCCTTGCGGGACCCGGATTTCGAGGACGTAGCGCAGTCCGAGACGTTCCACCCCGACGATCGGCGAGAACTGCGCGCGGGCGTCGACGACGCGCATCACCAGTTCGAGCAGCGCCTCGAAGTTGCTGTAGGCGGTGGTTTCGATCACCACCGCCTGGGCCTTCATTGACGCGGCCAGGGTGTTGTCGCGGTTGACGTAACGGACGAACCGCTCGGCGGCCGGTTGCGGTTGTCCGCCGGCGCCCATCGCCCAGGCCACGTCCTGCGCCTGGCGTTCGATGGGAAGCAGGTCCGCGAGCAGACGCCTGAGTTCCCCGCTCGATGACTCCGTGAGGGAATCCGTTGCTGGGTGACGGATTTCCATGGTTACCAGCGCTACTGGCGCGTTTGGGTAGGCCGCATCGACACTCATGTCGCCGAGCATAGTCAAGTCGTTCGGCGGATAAACCGGGGCCCGCCGCGCGCTCGCGGGCGCGAATAGCGCGAATACTCGGCCGCCGCGCCGCCGGGCGTCTCGCGGGTAATAAGTGCTGGTCAGTGCCCCCACTAGGACTCGAACCTAGGACCTGCGGATTAAAAGTCCGTAGCTCTACCAACTGAGCTATAGGGGCGCGAACGTTCAGGATACTGGGTTGCCGGCGGCGCTCGAACGCCGCTCGTTTGAGGATTGGGCCCGTGGTGACCTAAGCTTGCTTGGCTCCCAACGGTAACTGCGTTGCGAGTGCCCCCGAAGTGATTCGGTTCTGGCCCCCATCGTCTAGTGGCCTAGGACGCCGCCCTTTCACGGCGGTAGCACGGGTTCGAATCCCGTTGGGGGTACGCGACGCGGTAACGCGGAGCAAAGCGAGGCCCTGTGGCGCAGTTGGTTAGCGCGCCGCCCTGTCACGGCGGAGGTCGCGGGTTCGAGTCCCGTCAGGGTCGCCAACACGGCGAGGCACTCAATGCCTTCCGGCCAGGTAGCTCAGTCGGTACGAGCGTCCGCCTGAAAAGCGGAAGGTCGGCGGTTCGATCCCGCCCCTGGCCACCATGTCTGACCTGCACGGACGCGGTGACAGTACGCTATGGATGGATGGTCTTGTGTCCGTTCGCCTTGCTTCCGGCCACGAGCCGGTCGAGATTCGTGGCGACGTAATCGAGTTCTTCTGGACCTAGCGAAGCTGGGAAGGCTCTCAGCGGTGCCGGTATTTCAGTGGCCGGCGTTTCAATCGAATGCTGACACGCGAGTGGTCGAGCGTGAGAGGCAGCGGTTGATCTGGGTTGAGTTTGGCATCGGTCGCCGCTGGGCTGCGCTCGTCGAGTAACGCTGTCAATACGGCGACGCCGAGTTGCAGCGCGAGGTCGGCTCCAGGACAGCCTTGCGGGCCGTGGCTGAAGAAGTTGAATGACCACGAGGTGCCGGCGGGTCCCTCGGTCCAAGCGGTGGGATCGAAGTGGTCGGCCTCGGGGAAACGGCTGGTGTCGCGGTGGTTGAAGGTATTGACGATCATGACTTGTGTTCCCGACGGGACGATCTCACCGTCCCACTCGGTGGGCCCGGTAAGCGTTCGCGCCACGGCGGGCGTGCTCGGCCAGAGGCGCATCGCTTCGCAGAGGCAGCCGACGAGGTAGTCGTGAGCGCTGTGTTCGTCGATTGCCTTCTGCGCGTTGAGTAGAACCTCGGGGTGGGTGGCCAGCAGCGCTAGACAACGCCAGAGATTGATGGCCAGGGTGTCACCCATCGCGAACATCCAGTGGATGACTTGGTGAGTCGGGTACGTGATGTCGGAGGCGGGTGCCGCGGCGAATTGTCCGACGAGGCTGTGTGCGTCCGCGGCCTTCACGTAGCGGTCCAGCGCGGTCAGGAAGGTGTCGAAAAGCTCGGGGTCTCCCTTGCCGGGCGGGTTGGCTTTGGCCATCAGCGTCACTAGTTGCGCCGAGATTTGCTTGTCGTCGGTTGCGTTGTCGCCGAGAATGATTCGCCGCGCGATTCGCTGTATAGCGCCATGAAACTGCGGCCAGTCGAGGTTGTCCGGCATGGCTCGGGCCACCTCGTCCGCAACGGTGGAGCACCGGTTGACGATCGCGCCGCTACCGGTGGCGTGCGCCAGGACGGCTTCGGTGAAGCGGCGGCGGTCGGACCAATGGTCGCCACGGGAGATGGTCAGGGCGTGCGGCTGGAACTTGTTCATCCCCGAGAGTTTGGGCTCCGGGTCGGACGCGAAAGGCTCTGGCGCGTGGGAGAGTACGAAGCGGATTTGATCGGGACCGAAGACGAGCAGAGTGGGCTTGCTACCCACTTTCACCCAGATAGGTCCATCACCGTAGCGCCGGTGCAGCGTGGTGAGCAGCCGATGTGCTCGGCGGGCGACACCGGCTCGGTCGAGCGCAGCGGTGACCGCGGGCCGACGGCTGAAGAGCCCTTCGGCGAGGTTGGGCAGCGCCACCAGCGTCGTGAAGCGCAGGCTCTCCAGTGCGGTGGTGTGCGGGAGGGTGGCTGTGCGGCTCGTCAAATTTCCTCACTCAACGATGCTGAGGGCGGCGTCGATGTGGCTGAGCAGTGCACGGCGTGCGGGCTCGGCTTCAGGAACGGGCAGCAGCGGGTAGATGTGAATTGCCCCGGGCTGCTCGTGGTAGGTGATCCGGCCGGCGCCGATGCTGTCCCGCAGCCGACGGCAGTCGGCAACGAAGATGTCGCGGTCGCCGATGTAGAGGTCGATCGGTGGAAGATTCTGCAGCGCACCGAAGATGGGGCTCACCCGGTAATCGTCCGCGGCGAGGTGTCCCGCCCATACGCGGCCGCACTCGCGCAGGCCGGGAACCGCGAGCCAGGGGTCGCGCCTGGCGAGGCTCGGGATGGCGGGATTGGTCAGTGCGATGTCAAGCCAGGGGCTGATCAGGGTGAGCCCGAGCGGCGGGGTGGCTCCGGCACTGATGGTCGCCTGGGTCGCGGCGAGCGCCAGGCCTGCACCGGAGGAGTCACCGGCCAGATAGGTGGGCCCATTATGCGAGGCTCGGCTGATCACATGCCCGAGGAAGTCGATCGCTTCTTCGGCGTGGTGCTGCGGCGCGAGTCCGTAGAGGGGGACGTGCACAGGGCGCCGGGTCGCGTCGGCGATCGCGCAGACGAGTCTCCAGTGCGCCGGCGCGATCTGGTTGACGTAGGCACCCCCGTGGACGTACACAACCGAGGGACAGCGGGTAGGAATGGGCTCAGTGCTCGCCGATTGCACCGTGTGGCAACGGAATCCGCTCACAGTGGCACTGGTCAGACGGTAGCGATCTGACGTCGCGAGCCGAGAGGGTGGTTCGCCGTTTTTCTTGGGCCGATTGAGATAGGCGCGGGCACTCCGCTCAGTTGCATAGGTGCGAGGTCGCCGGACGAGTCGCCCGTAGGTAGCGATGGCATGCATCTGCCAGGACATCGGTCTACCGTACGACCGCAATCTTGAAGACAGCGCTGGTGATGGTTCCGAATGCGTTTCTGCCGCCGATGAATAGCCGCTTGGTGTCGTAGCCCGCCACGTCCTTCATATTCTGGCCGCCGAAGCGGGCCGCGCCGGCGCCGTCGGGGAGGACGACCTCGACGCCGAGCAGTCCGTGGCGCACCTCTAGGCGCTCCTCGCCGGTTGCGTTGGCGATCAGTTCGCCGACGGTTCGGTCGAGGCCCTCGGTTGGGATGGCCGGGCAGGTCACACCTTGCTCGTGGAGTTTGCGTGAGAGGTCGCCGAGTGTGACCGCGGCGCCGACCACCAGGTTCAAGTTGCCGGTGTTGACCTCTACCGTGGTGTCGTCGCCGTCGGCGTGCGGCGCCGAGTTTGGGCGACCTTCGAGCGCCGCGCGCACGGCAGCTTCGAACGCAGGCAGCGCGGGTTCTTCCGGTGAGGGGTCGGGCAGCATGATGCCGGGGTTGAAGGTGTGCGCGGGATCGAAGACCTGCTTGAGGATGCGTTGGGCGGCGATCTCGACCGGGGTGAAGCGTTTGGTCATGAATTGGATTTTCTCGGTGCCGACGCCGTGCTCGCCGGTGATGGTGCCATCCAGCCTTAGTGCTGCTTCGATGATTTCGTTGTTGGCGGCTTCCAAAGCTGCGGCCGCGTTGGGGTTCTCCTTGTCGTAGAAGGTGGTCGGGTGCAGGTCCCCGTCTCCGGCATGTCCGGTCACGGCGATGAATAGCAGGGCGTCCGAGTGTCGTTTGGCGGCGTCCTGGATTGCCTGCTGCATCTCCGGAATGTGTTGGCGTGGCACCGTGACGTCGCCGATGAAGAAGCCTTTGCCGCTGTGCACCACGGCGTCTGGGGCGTGGAGGCGTCCGTACCAGAGCTTGGCGCGGGCGTCGTCGTCATCGGCGCGGCGCACCTCGGTGGCGTGTCGTCGCAAGACCTTTTCGACAATCGCGGCGTCGCGGTCGACCTCGGCGGCGGTGCCGTCGACGTCGATGAGCACGATCGCGTCGGCGTCGGTGGGATAGCCGGTGTCGGTGAACTGCTGCAGGCCGTTGATCCCGGCTCGGTCGAGCCATTCGACCGCCGCGGGCACCGTTCCGGTCTGGATGATCGCGGAGATAGTTTCGGCTGCCTCCCGGGCGGTGTCGAAGCTGCCCATCAGGCTGCGAGTGACCGGCGCAATGGGGCGCAACGCGACGGTCGCTTCCGTGAGGATCGCCAGAGTGCCTTCCGAGCCGATCAAAATCCCGAGCAGGTCGGGGCCGTGGTCGTCCGCGCTGAGGTTGATCACGGTGCCATCGGCCAGAACCGCTTCGACGCTGAGGACGTGGTTGTAGGTAACGCCGTATTTGAGAGCGTGTGGGCCACCAGCGTTTTCGATGATGTTGCCGCCGATCGTCGCCAGGTGTGCCGATACCGGGTCAGGTGAAAAGACCAGCTTGTGCGGGGCCAACTTCTCCTGCAGATGGGCATTGATGACCCCGGGCTGGACCCGGGCGGTGCGAGCGGTCGGGTTGATATCGAGGATCTGGTTCATCTGTGTCAGATCGATCATCACGCGGTCCGCGCCGGCCATGACTCCGGCACTGCAGTTCGATGCGCCGGCGCGGGTGACCAACGAAACATTATGTTCGGCAGCAACTTCGACTGCGGCGGCGACGTCGTCACGACTGCGCGGGAGCAACACCAGACCAGGCTGTCGGCCGAAACCCCAATAGTCCTTGGTGTTTTGGGCTAGTGTGGCCTCGTCGGCGGCCACCGCGTCGCGGCCCGGAAGCGCCGCGGCGAACGCCGAAACGATCGTGTCATCCACCAGATGTCTCCTAGCTGCCGAATCCCCCCGGCACGGGTGTCGTGCGGGCGTTGATCAGGGTGGGACGGTCGCGGTCGGCGATGCCGGCTTTGACCAGCTCGAATACCTCGTCAGAGCTGTGTGCTTCGTGGGCGTCGACGCCGTAGCTGGCCGCGGTCGCGACGATGTCGAGGCCGGGGATGTCGAGCCCGGGGACGTTCGGGGTCTTTTCCCAGACGCCGAATTCTTTGACCACGCCGTATTCGGCGTTGGACGCTACCACCACGGTGAGGGGGATGTTGTAGCGTGCCGCGCTCCACAGCGCGGTGATCGCGTAGTGGATGGAGCCGTCACCCATGCACGACACCACCGGACGGTCGGGAGCCGCGATTTGCGCGCCGACCGATGCCGGCAGCCCCCAGCCGAGTCCCCCACCGGCCGCCGACAGATGTGACCGCGGATTGCCCGGGCGGATGCTTTCGGTCATGACGATCTCGTTGCTGCCCGCTTCGCTGACCCACAGAGTGTCCGCGGGTGCGGCGTGAGCGACAGCGGCCCAGAGATCCGCAGGCTTGAGTGGCACCTGCTCCGATACCCGTTCGGGGATTGCGGCGCGCGGCGCGGGCGCGGGGCGCTGAGTGGGTTTGACCGCCGCCGCCAGGGCGCGGGTGGCGGCGCGAATGTCCGCGACGATCGCGTCACCGACGGGGGCGCGGGCGGCCTCGTCGGGATCGTTGGTGACCTGGATCAAGCGTGCGCCGCTGGGCAGGTACGGCCCGGGCACCAACGGGTAATAGCGGAAGACCGGCGTCCCGATCGTGAGGATCAGGTCGTGCCCCGCGAGAAGTCCAGAGATCCAGCCCGCCCCGGGGGGCAGCGCGCCGTGGTAAAGCCGGTGATTCTCCGGGAACCCGCTCCAGCCGGTCAAAGGTGCGGTGTACACCGGCGATTCGGTGCGCTCGGCCAGCTCGATCACCGCGTCATACGCGTCGTAGCGGTCGATATCGCCGCCCACAATGATCGCCGGCGAGGTGGCGGCGTCGAGTTGTGCGCCGACCTGCTCGGCCAGCTCGGTCGGAAAACCCGTCGCGTGGGTCACGGTGCGATCGCGCACCACCGTGATGTCAGCGAGCTGGTCTTCGGTCAGTTCGATCGGCATGTCGTCCATCGGCAACGAGACGAACACCGGGCCCATCGGTGGAGTGGTGGCCAGGTGGATGGCCCGAGCCAGCACGGCCGGGGACTCACTAGCGGTCGCCGGCTCGGCGGCCCATTTCACAAATGGCTTTGGTGTTGTCGTGGGTTCGTGATTGGTCAGCAGGCAGTACTGGTTTTGCATGTTGCGCCGCTGGTTGCCCGCAGTGATGATCAGCGGCGTCTTGTTGACGTAGGCGTTGTAGATCTGGCCTTGCGCGTTACCCATGCCAGGGGCGGTGTGCAGATTGACCAAGGCGGGACGGCGGGTGACTTGCGCGTAGGCGTCGGCCATCCCGACCGGGATCATCTCCTGCAGCCCCAGGAAGTAGCGGAAGTCGTCGGGAAAGTTTTGCAGCAGAGCCAATTCCGACGAGCCGGGGTTGCCGAACCAGGTGGTCAGATCGTGTGAGCGGAACAGGTCGAGGATGGCGTCGCGCACTGTGGTCATCGGTGATGGTCGCTTTCAAGTGAGTCAGAAGACAGAGTCAGTCGAGTTCCCCGGGCACGGGGTTCAGCGCCCAGTTCAAGGCGAAGTCGGCGACTTCTTCCCATCCCGGTGCGCCGCAAGTGAAGTGGTCTCGCTCAGGGAAGAGTTTGTAGGCGGTGATCGCGGCTGAGTGTTTGGCGTTTTTGGTGTAGTTCTCGTGCTGCACCGCAGGCGGCAGGATGTGGTCGTGGCCGCCGGCGATGAACAGCAGCGGCGCGCGGTCGTCGTTGGCGAAGTTGTACGTGGTGGCCGCGTGATGCGTGACGTTGGCCAGGCCACCCTGGAACAAGATGCGCGCAGGTACCGGAACCGCGTAGCGCTCATAGGCGACCTGAGACTCGGATTCGCTCAGTGTGTTGGTGAACGCGTAATGGAATTGCTCTGGCGTGATGGGCACCGCGCGGTGCAGGTTGGCGGGATTTTTCAATACCGGAAATGTAGCGCGGATTTCGGACAACGGCAGCGCTGTGATGCCTTTGACAGCGGCGCCGTCGATCGACACCCCGGCCCGACCATAACCAGCGTCGAGCAGGAGCTGCACGAATGTGCCGCCGAACGAGTGGCCCATCAAGATCGGCGGCTCGGCGAGTTCCTCGATGAGCTCGGCGAGATGATCGAAGACCTCCCGCACCCCGAGGTCGGCCAAAGGTGCGGGGTTCTCCCGCAGCGCGGCGACTCCGGCCGGGCCGGGGGCTACGCCGGGGTAGCCGGGTGTCAGGACGGAGAAACCGCGAGCACGGTAACGCGCGACCCAGTCTTCCCACGCAAACGGCGTCATCCACAGGCCGTGCACCAAAACGATGGTCTGATCATGGGCGGCGTTCATGACAAGAAGCGTTACCGCTGCGGGTGGACTTCACAATGAACGGCAGCCCAAAGTCGCGATCACGCACCTTGTGCCCAGGCACAATAGCGAGCGGCGCTTTACGATTCGATACATGTTGCAGCAGCGACCGCCAACGGCGCTCGTCGATCGCGTGCGGCAACGGTCGAGCGTGATCGTGACGAAGGTGCTCACTCGGCTTCGCGCTGAAGTCCCGGACTACCTTCCCAACGGTGACGACAGCGGCGATGCTGTCCGCGAAAACATCGCCGATTACCTGGCAGAGATGCTCGACTGGATTGACCTCGGCGCCGATCCTGGCCACTGGAATCTCGAATCCGCGAACCGAGTTCGTCACCGCGCCAGCCAGGGCCTGACATTGTCGAGTTTGTTGCATGCCTACCGCCTCGGCGCGGCAGCTATCTGGGACGAGCTCGCACGCCTGGCGGACAGAGACGAACTCGACACGGAAGCCCTCATTGCGGCGACACCGTCCATCTTCGCCTGGCTGAACACCAATTCGCTTCGCGCACACGCAGTTTTCCGCGAGATCGACATCCGCGACGCGCGACGCAACGAACAAGTTCGCGCGGCCCTGCTCGACACGGTGCTGTTCAACGAGTCCAGCATGGGAGCGCCTTTCTGGGACGCGGTCGCCGCCCTCGGCCTCCCGCGGACGGGCCAGCTCACGATCATCGCGGCAACCAGCGCCGAGCCTTCGGTGGAGCATTCGCCTCCCGACATCGAGACGCTAATCTCGGCACACCCCGCTGTTCGGGACTCGTGGTTTCGCCTCACGTCTCATTCGCAATTGGGGGTCGTATCGCTTCGACGGAACCGCGCCGACGCCCTTGACACCATCGCCGCCACCATCTGCACCGACATCCCCATCATGATTGGCCTAAGCAGCCCCTTCACCGACATCGCCGACTGCTCAAAAGCCCGCGCTCAAGCTCAAGTCGCCATGTCCGCCTCGTCGAACAGTCGCCCGAGTACTCGCTACGACCGCGATGTCGTGGCCGTGTTGCTCGCCAGCTCGCCAGACGCCGCCGCATCCGTAGTGACAACCACGCTGGGGCCGGTACTCGAGTTGCCAACCGAACGGCGCGAGCCACTCCTCACCACGGTCGACACCTGGCTACAGCGCGGCCAGTCCGTCTCGGCCACCGCCGACGAACTGCACTGTCACCGCAACACCATCAACTACCGATTGCGCCGATTCGCCGAACTCACCGGACGACCGCTCACCGACAATTTCTGGCTGGCTCAAGTCGCACTGGCGCTGGAAGCTGCGCGCACTTGAACAGAAAATGCGTGCGATCCCGCCCCCGGCCACCGATCAGAAGGTGCCGTACGGCGCCCCGGTGACGATCGAATAGGCCGCCTCCCCGAGGACCGCCAATTCCAAACCGCCTGCGAGCGGGAGCAATCCGACATCGGCGGCGATCGGATAGCCGATCGCGTTAACCAGCCCCGCGAGGGGCTGACCGTTGACCATTTGGGTCACCCCGTCGAGGAACAGGTTCAGGTCGTAGGACGGCAACGAGACCAGGACCGCGATGGTGATGTCCGCCGTCGGAAGCAGCGTCGAGTAGGCCGTCGAGAACGCGGTCGTCGCCGTGCCGACGATCTGGGTGTTCGCTGACTCCAGGCCCGAGATCAGATCGGTCGGCGTGGGCGGCCCGGTGGGCAGGGCCAGTGTGCCTGGCGATGACGAGAACGACGTCAATGCCTGCGAGATGTCCTGCAGCGACGGGAGCTGCGGGGGTAACTCGGCGTAAAGGTCGCCGATCGCGGCGCCGATGCCCTGGTGAATCCCGCTGACCAGGGCGGGCCCCAGGGCCGCGGTGTCGCTGAGCGGCGGCAAGAATCCGAACGGGGTCGTCACGTTGGCCGGCCCGGTGGACCAGCCATAATTCGGATCGCCGTAGCCCCAGTTGACCAGGGGTCTCAGCACCGGTTGGACCAGATCGGCGATCGGGTTGCCGAC
>NZ_LZKK01000176.1 GCF_001672815.1 Mycobacterium sp. E796
GGTCAAGACCATCCAGGACGCCGCGGCGGCGCGGGGCCGGGCCCTGATCGTGCTGACCGGCGGCGGCAACGGCATCGGGCTGCTGCGCTACCTCGCCACCCGTCGTGACCAGGTCGACTGGTCCAAGGTGCACCTGTTCTGGGGCGACGAGCGCTACGTGCCCGAGGACGACGACGAGCGCAACGACAAGCAGGCGCGGGAGGCCCTGCTCGATCACGTCGACATCCCGTCGAGTCAGGTGCACGCGATGCCGTTGCCGCCGCCGGTCAGCACGATCAGGGCCCGGCCCCGCGCCGCCGCGGCGTCCTGGATGGTCTTGACCAGCCGTTCGCCCGCGGCCTCGACGAGGGCGTCGCCGTCCTTGAAAACTTCGACGGTCGGACTCATACGTACTGCACCTTCTTGATCCCCTCCAGCGCTGTTCGGTAGACCTCGTCGGCGTCCAGCCGGCGCAGGTCCTCGGCCAGGCATTCACCGGTTTCCCTGCGCGCCAACGGAACCAGGGCGTCCGGGCGCGCCGTGCGGCTCAGGGTGGCGGTCCTGCCCTCCTGGGGCCGGCTGAGTGTGATGGTCTCGCTTGAGCGTGTCAGCTCGACTTTGAGCTCGCCGACCGCCCGGCGCACCGGACCGTCGATGCGGCTGGCCAGCCAGCCCGCCAGGATGTCGAGCGCGGGCTCGGTCTTGAGGCCGGAAACCACCGCCGACTCGATCGGTTCGTGCGGCGGTTGGTCCACGGCGGAGGTCAGCAGCGCCCGCCAGTAGGTGATGCGCGCCCAGCACAGGTCGGTGTCGCCGGCGCTGTACCCGGGCAGGCGGCTCTTGATCGCCGACAACGGGTCGATGCCGTTGGTGGCGTCGGTGATGCGCCGGATTGCCAACTTGCCCAACGGGTCCTGCGCCGGCTTCTCCGGGGCGATGTCGGGCCACCACGCCACGACGGGGATGTCGGGCAGCAGGAACGGGATGACCACGCTGGCGGCGTGGCCCGACAGCGGACCGGACAGGTTGAGGATCACCACCTCGCTGGCGCCGGTGTCGCCGCCGGAGCGCAGTTGGGCGTCCAGGCGCGGTGCGTCGGCGTACGGGTCACCCCGCATCGTGACGATGATGCGGCTCGGGTGCTCGTGGCTGGCGTCGTTGGCCGCCTTCAGCGATTCCTCCAGCACGTCCTCGCTGTCGGGCGCGATGAGCAGGGTCAGCACCCGCCCCATGGTGACGGCGCCGGCCTTTTCGCGCAGCTCGCTCAGTTTCTTGTTGACCGCGGTGGTGGTCGTATCGGGCAGGTCGACAATCATGGCCGCCGCCATTCCCTGCCCGTGCGGCGCAGCATCTCGAACGCCGATTCCGGGCCCCAGGTGCCGGCCTCGTAGGGGTCGGGCTTGCCGTGCGAAGCCCAGTTCTCGAGGACGGGATCCAGTATCTCCCAGGCCAATTCGACTTCTTCGTTGACCGGGAACAGGGACGGCTCGCCGAGCAGCACGTCGAGGATGAGCTGCTCGTAGGCCTCTGGTGATTCCTCGGCGAACGCCGATCCGTAGGAGAAGTCCATGTTGACGTCGCGGACCTCCATGGCGGTGCCCGGCACCTTGGAGCCGAACCGCAGGGTGGTGCCCTCGTCGGGCTGCACGCGGATGACCATCGCGTTCGCGCCCAGCTCGTCGGTCATGGTGGCGTCGAACGGCAGGTGCGGTGCGCGCTTGAAGATCAGGGCGATCTCGGTCACCCTGCGGCCCAGGCGTTTACCGGTTCGCAGGTAGAACGGCACGCCGGCCCAGCGGCGGGTGTCGACCTCGAGCGTGATCGCGGCGAACGTCTCGGTGGTGGAGTCCTTGGAGAACCCCTCCTCGTCGAGCAGCCCGACGACCTTCTCGCCGCCCTGCCAGCCGGCGGTGTACTGGCCGCGGCTGGTGGTCTCGTCGAGCGGTTCGGCGAGCTGCGTCGCAGAGAGCACCTTGATCTTCTCGGTTTGCAGCGCAGCCGGATTGAAGCTCACCGGCTCCTCCATCGCGGTCAGCGCCAGCAGCTGCATGAGGTGGTTCTGGATGACGTCGCGGGCGGCGCCGATGCCGTCGTAGTAGCCGGCCCGGCCACCCAGCCCGATGTCCTCGGCCATGGTGATCTGCACGTGGTCGACGTAGTGGGCGTTCCAGATCGGGTCGAACAACTGGTTGGCGAACCTCAGCGCCAGGATGTTGCGGACCGTCTCCTTGCCCAGATAGTGGTCGATGCGGAACACCGCCTCCTCCGGGAAGACGGCGTTGACGGTTTTGTTCAGCTCGCGGGCGCTTTCCAGGTCGTGGCCGAACGGCTTTTCGATGACGACCCGGCTCCACCGGTCACCCTGCGGGCGGGCCAGGCCGGACTTGTGCAGCTGCTCGCACACCACCGGGAAGGCGTTCGGTGGGATCGCCAGGTAGAAGGCGTGGTTGCCGCCGGTGCCGCGCTCGGCGTCCAACTTCTCGAGCGTCTCGGCGAGCCGGGCGAACGCCTCGTCGTCATCGAAAGCGCCCGGCACGAAACGGAATCCCTCGGCCAGCCGCTCCCAGTTCTCCTCCCGGAACGGCGTGCGGCAGTGTTCCTTGACGGCCTGGTAGACCACTTTGCGGAAATCCTGCGTCTGCCAATCCCGGCGGGCGAAACCCACCAGTGAGAAGGTCGGCGGCAGCAACCCACGATTGGCCAGGTCGTAGATGGCCGGCATCACCTTCTTGCGGGCCAGGTCGCCGGTGACCCCGAAGATCACCATGCCGCACGGGCCGGCGATCCGGGGCAGTCGCTTGTCCTGCTTGTCCCGCAACGGGTTTCGCCACTGCGTGGCGTCGCGGGAGCCCGCCTTCGAGCCCGCCGGGCTCATTTGCCGAGGGAATCGAGTTGCTTCTGTGTCTCTTCCAACAACTCGGTCCAGGACTCCACGAACTTTTCCACGCCCTCATTTTCCAGCACCACGAAGACGTCGGTCAGGTCGACGCCGACCGCGGCCAGCTTGTCGAACACCTCCTGAGCGGCCGGTGCGGTGCCGCTGACGGTGTCGCCCTTGATTTCACCGTGATCGGCGACGGCGTCGATCGTCTTCTCCGGCATAGTGTTAACCGTGTTCGGCGCGACCAGCTCGGTGACGTAGAGGGTGTCGGAGTAGTCCGGGTTCTTGACCCCCGTCGACGCCCACAGCGGCCGCTGCACGCGAGCCCCGTCGGCCTTGAGCGACTCGTAGCGATCGCCGCCCTTGAAGACCTCTTCGTAGGCGGCGTACGCCAAGCGGGCGTTGGCGACGCCGGCCTTGCCGCGCAGCGCGAGCGCGTCTTCGGAGCCGATCTTTTCCAGCCGCTTGTCGACCTCGGTGTCCACCCGGGAGACGAAGAACGATGCCACCGAATGGATCTTGGACAGGTCGTGCCCGGCCTCGCGGGCCTTCTCCAGCCCGGCCAGGTAGGCGTCCATCACCTGGCGGTGCCGCTCGACGGAGAAGATCAGCGTGACGTTGACCGAAATCCCTTCCGCTAGAACGGAAGTGATGGCGGGAATGCCGGCCTTGGTCGCGGGGATCTTGATGAACAAGTTGGGCCGGTCGACGATCTTCCACAGCTCGACGGCCTGCGCGGTGGTCTTGTCGGTCTCGGCCGCGAGTCGCGGGTCGACCTCGATGGACACCCGGCCGTCGACGCCGTCGGAGGCCTCCCACTGCGGCCGCAGCACGTCGCACGCGTTGCGGACGTCGTCGGTGGTGACCGTGCGAATGGTGGCGTCCACGTCGGCACCGCGTTCCGCCAACTCGGAGATCTGCTCGTCGTAGGTGTCGCTGTCGGCGAGCGCCTTCTGGAAGATCGAGGGGTTGGTGGTCACGCCGACAACGCTTTTGGTGTCGATCAGCTCTTGCAGGTTGCCCGACTGCAGCCGCTCGCGCGACAAGTCATCCAGCCAAACGGACACCCCGGCTGCGCTCAGCGCCGCGAGGTTGGGGTTCTGACTGGCCATGTGAATCACCCTTTCTCAGTTATCGACTACCTGCTCCGCGGCCGCCGCGACGGCTTCGGCGGTAAAGCCGAACTCACGGAACAAAGTCTTGTAATCGGCGGATTCGCCGTAGTGCTCGATCGACACGATGCGACCGGTGTCGCCGACGAGCTTGTGCCAGGACTGCGCGATCCCCGCCTCGACGGCCACCCGCGCCGACACCGAAGGGGGCAGCACGCTGTCGCGGTACTCCTCGGGCTGCGACTCGAACCACTCGACGCACGGCATGGACACCACCCGCGCCACGATGTCCCTGTCCGCCAGCAGGTTTCGCGCCTCGACGGCGAGCTGGACCTCGGAGCCCGTGGCGATCAGCACGACGTCCGGCTCGTCGCCGCCGTCATCACCCAGGATGTAGCCGCCGCGGCCGACACCCTCGAAGTCGGTGCCCTCCAGGACCGGCACACCCTGGCGGGTCAGGATCAGGCCGACCGGGCCGCTGCCGTTGCCGCGGGCGAGGATCGTGCGCCAGGCGTAGGCGGTCTCGTTGGCGTCGGCCGGGCGCACCACCGACAGGTGGGGGATGGCGCGCAGCGCGGCCAGGTGCTCGATCGGCTGGTGCGTCGGGCCGTCCTCGCCCAGCCCGATCGAATCGTGCGTCCATACGTAGATGGTGTCGATGTCCATCAGCGACGCCAGGCGCACGGCCGGGCGCATGTAGTCGGAGAACTGCAGGAACGTGCCGCCGTAGGCCCGAGTCGGGCCGTGCAGGACGATGCCGGACAGGATGGCGCCCATCGCGTGTTCGCGAACGCCGAAGTGCAGCGTGCGACCGTACCAGTCGGCGGTGTAGTCCTTCGTCGAAATCGACGGGGGCCCAAACGATTTGACGTTGTCCATGGTGGTGTTGTTGCTGCCCGCCAGGTCGGCCGAACCGCCCCACAGCTCGGGCAGTTTCGGTCCCACCGCGTTGAGCACCTTGCCGGACGCCGCGCGGGTGGCCAACGGCTTGTCCTCCGGGGTCCAGGTCGGGACGTCCGCGTCCCAGCCCTCGGGCAGCTGCTCGGCGGTCAACCGGTCGAGCAGGGCCTTGCGTTCGGGTTCGCGCTGCGCCCAGGCGTCGAACTCCGCCTGCCACTTCTCGTGCGCTTCCTTGCCGCGGTCCACCAGCTTGCGGGTGTGGGTGATGACCTCGTCGCGCACCTCGAAGTTCTTGTCCGGGTCGAAGCCCAGGATCTTCTTGACGGCCGCGACCTCTTCGTCGCCGAGGGCGGCGCCGTGCGCCTTTCCGGTGTTCATCAGCTTGGGCGCCGGGTAGCCGATGATGGTGCGCAGCTCGATGAACGACGGCCGGTCGGTGACGGCCTTGGCGTTGGCGATGGCCTCCTCGATGCCGACGACGTTCTCGCCGCCCTCCACCCGCTGCACGTGCCAGCCGTAGGCCTCGTAACGCGCGGCGGTGTCCTCGCACAGCGCGATGTTGGTGTCGTCCTCGATGGAGATCTGATTGTGGTCGTAGAACACGATCAGGTTGCCCAGCTGCTGCACGGCCGCCAGCGACGACGCCTCGGACGTCACGCCCTCCTCGATGTCCCCATCGGAGGCGATGACAAAGATGAAGTGGTCGAACGGGCTGGTGCCCGGCTCGGCGTCCGGGTCGAACAGGCCGCGCTCGTAGCGCGACGCCATCGCCATCCCGACCGAGGACGCCAGGCCCTGACCGAGCGGGCCGGTGGTGATCTCAACGCCTTTGGTGTGCCGGAACTCCGGGTGCCCGGGCGTCTTGGATCCCCACGTGCGCAACGACTCGATGTCCGACAGCTCCAGGCCGAACCCGCCCAGGTACAGCTGCAGGTACAGGGTGAGGCTGCTGTGCCCGGCCGACAGGACGAACCGGTCACGACCCAGCCAGTAGGTGTCGCTGGGATCGTGGCGCATCGTGCGCTGAAACAGGGTGTAGGCCAGCGGGGCCAGGCTCATCGCCGTTCCGGGATGGCCGTTGCCGACTTTTTGGACCGCGTCGGCGGCCAGCACCCGGATCGTGTCGACCGCAGCCGAATCGATCTCGGTCCAGTCGTCGGGGAGGTGCGGTTGAGTCAGCGTGGAGATCTCTTCGAGTGTCGTCACAGCCTCAGTCCTTGGGTCATCAAGCTGATATTGCCTACCCTAATGCGGGAGTGCCGGCTCCTGCAGCGCAGAGTTCTCTAGTACCCAACGCCGGCCGCTGTGAAAATACGCTCCGGTCGCCTGGGCTTTGCAATCTGTTCGGAATTCTCGGAAGAATCCCTTTCGGACCCTCCGGGCAGGCGGCCGCCGGCACGCGGTCTACCATCGTGCGTAGTAGATGCTGCGCGCTGCTGCGACCCCAAGGAGTTATTGCGTGAGCGTTCGCGGGCGCGTCGCGCCGAGTCGAGAGGCACCGGGCCGGGTACAAGGCACGGTCCTGGCGTACCTGGCGCTCACCAAGCCGCGGGTCATCGAGTTGCTGCTCGTCACCGCGATCCCAGCGATGCTGCTCGCCCACCGCGGCACCGTGAACCCGCTGCTGATCCTCAACACGCTGATCGGCGGGATGCTGGCCGCCGGCGGCGCCAACACGCTCAACTGCGTGGCCGACGCCGACATCGACAAGGTAATGAAGCGCACCGCGCGCAGGCCGTTGGCGCGCGCCGCGGTGCCGACGCGAAACGCCCTGGTCTTGGGGCTGGTGCTCAGCGTGGGCTCGTTCTTCTGGCTCTGGTGGACGACCAACCTGCTGTCCGGGCTGCTGGCCGTAGCCACCATCGCGTTCTACGTGTTCGTCTACACGCTGTTGCTCAAGCGCCGCACGTCGCAAAACGTCGTGTGGGGCGGGGCGGCGGGCTGCATGCCGGTGATGATCGGCTGGTCCGCGGTCACCGGCACCATCTCCTGGCCGGCATTGGTGATGTTCGCGATCATCTTCTTCTGGACGCCGCCGCACACCTGGGCCTTGGCGATGCGGTACAAGGACGACTACAAGGCGGCCGGCGTCCCGATGCTGCCCGCAGTGGCGACCGAACGTCAGGTCACCAAGCAGATCCTGATCTACACCTGGCTGACCGTGCTCGCGACGCTGGCGCTGGCGCTGGCCACCGGCTGGCTCTACGCGGCGGTCGCCCTGCTGGCCGGAGTGTGGTTCCTGGCGATGGCGCATCAGCTGTACGCCGGCGTGCGCGCCGGCGAGCCGGTCAAGCCGCTGCGGCTGTTCCTGCAATCGAACAACTACCTGGCGGTGGTGTTCTGCGCGCTGGCGGTCGACTCGGTGATCGCGCTGCCGACGCTGCTGTAGTACCGGTCACAGCCGTCTCTCCGCGAGGCCGCACCCTGTGTGCCCGCCTCACAGCGACAACCTTTGTGGTGGAAGAGGTGTCGCTGCGAGGCGGGCAAAACGTCGACCCCTTCCCTTTTGGGGCCGCTGTGAAAGGTGCGCCGAACCGTTACGGCAGCAGCACAATCGAGCCCGTCGTCTTGCGGCTCTGTAAGTCCTCGTGTGCGCGCGCCGCTTCGGCGAGCGGATAGCGTCCGCCGACCTCGATGGTGATGCCGCCGCCGGCGATCGCGTCGAATAGTTCGCCTGCGCGCCAATGGAATTCGTCGCCGGTGCGGATGAAGTGCGCCAGCGACGGGCGGGTCAAGAACACCGACCCGGCGGCGTTGAGGCGCTGCGGGTCGAACGGTGGAACGGGCCCGCTGGCGGCGCCGAACAGCGCAAGTGTGCCCCGGACGGCCAGGCTGGCCAGGCTGGCGTCGAAGGTGGTCGCGCCGACGCCGTCGTACACCGCGGCCACCCCGTCGCCGCCCGTCAATTCGCGGATCTTCTGGCCGAATTCGTCCGGGTTATCGGGATAGGAGAGCACCTCGGCGGCGCCGGCCTCCTTGGAGATCCGCTCCTTCTCCGGCGTGGAGACGGTGGTGATGACCCGCGCCCCCAGCAGCGTGGCCCATTGGGTCAGGATCAGCCCGACCCCGCCGGCGCCCGCGTGCACCAGCACGGTGTCCCCGCTTTTGACCGGATACACCGATGTCAGCAGGTAATGCGCGGTCAGGCCCTTCAGCATCACCGAGGCGGCCACCTCGGACGTCACGCCATCGGGCACCTTGGCGGTCAAAGCCGCTGGGGCGGTGGCGAATTCTGCGTAAGCGCCCGACGCCGCGGCGGTGCCCACCCGGTCGCCCTCGCTGAAACCGTCGACCCCGTCGCCCGTGGCGACGACGGTGCCGGCGGTCTCCTGGCCGAGGAGGAACGGCACCTCGCGCGGGTACTGGCCGGAGCGGAAATAGGTGTCGATGTAGTTGACGCCGATGGCCTCGGCCTTGATCAAGAGTTCGCCGGGGCCGGGCGTGGGCTCGGGGACGTCGACATAGCGCAGGACTTCGGGACCACCGGTTTCGCTGACTTCGATTGCGTGCATGTGGATATCATGCCCGGGCATGAAGTTGGCCCGCCCGGACGTCTTCCATCCGCGCATCGTGCTGGCGGGTGATCCCCGGCACTCCGACGATGCGGGGCTGGTGCCGGCGCTGCGAACCCGCGGGCTGCACGCGCGCTGGTTGTCCTGGGACGACCCGCAGACCGTCGGCGCCGACCTGGTGGTCCTGCGTCGCGCCCCCGGCCCACGCGATGACTTCCTGGCCTGGATCCGCCGGGTACGCCACCTGCTCAACCCGCCCGACGCGATCGCGTGGAACCTCGGCGAGCGGTACCTGCGCGACCTCGAGGACGACGGGGTACCGGTGCTGCCGGGCGCGACGGCACGGTCGGCGTTGGTCTTCATCGGCGGGCAGCGGTCGCACGCCTGGCCGGTCGAGCCGGAGTTGGAGGCGTGGGACCTCGGATACGCCGCCATCGCGTCGGCCGCGCAACGCGCCGGAATCGACTCGCGCGAGCTGCTTTACGCGCGCGCCGACCTGGCGGGGGACCGGCTGGTGGGGCTCGACCTGGTGGCGCCGTCGCTGGGCTGGTCGCAGCTTGACGCCGACACCCGGGGGCGGGCCCAGCGCGAGTTCGCCCTCGCCGTGGAGTCAGCCTGCGAGCGGCTGGGGCTCGGTCCGTTGTCGCAACCGGGTTCGCATTGAGGCCCATAGCGCCGCCGTCGCCGCCGTGCAGGCGGCCGCGCCCGCCACGTGCACCGCGACCAGGGCGGCGGGCACCCCGGTGTAGTACTGGGCGGCGCCGACCGCGGCCTGGGCGCACACCAGGGCGACCAGCACGCCCAGCCGCAGCCGGATGGCCCGGCCGGCGCCCACCGCCAGCAGCCCGAAGCCGAGCCCGACCAGCAGCGCCAGGTAGGAGACCAGCAGCGACGAATGCGCGTGCACCAGCGTGGGGATGTCGACCTTCAGCCGGGGCACGGTGCGGTTGGGGCTGCGGTCGCCGGCGTGCGGGCCGGCGGCGGTCACCAGCGTGCCGGTGACCAGCACCGCCGCCAGGTTCACCGCGCTCAGCGCGGTCAGCGCGCGCAGCGGCCGGGCCACCGTGTAGTGGACCGTGCCGTTATCGGGCTCGCCCACCTTGACGTAGAGCAGCACCGACAGCCACACCATCGTCATCGACGTCAGCAGGTGCACGG
Source organism: Mycobacterium sp. E796 (assembly GCF_001672815.1). Classification (GTDB taxonomy): domain Bacteria; phylum Actinomycetota; class Actinomycetes; order Mycobacteriales; family Mycobacteriaceae; genus Mycobacterium. The sequence continues at coordinate 9,543 of NZ_LZKK01000176.1, forward strand.
CGACGGTCCACCACAGCAGCCCGGTGCGCACGGTGATGCCGCCGATCACCGCCTGCACCACCGTCGACACCGGCATCAGCCACGCGTAGACCAGGACCTCGGTGCGCCGGCGCGCGCGGGTCACGGCCAGCACGGCCAGCGCCGCCGTGATCACCACGGCGAAGGTGATCATCCGGTTGCCGAACTCGACGGCCTGGTGGATCCGTGGCACCTCGGCCACGGCGACCGGGGTGAAGCTGCCGGGAAAGCACTGCGGCCAGGTGGGGCAGCCCAGCCCCGAGGCGGTGACGCGCACGATCGCGCCGGTGACCGCGATGCCGCCCTGGGTCAGGATGACGAGCGCGGCGACGACGCGCTGGGCGCGCAGGCTGGGGTCGGGGAGCAGGTCCACCAACCGCCGCAGCGTTCGTCGTAGCACCGCCCGATGGTAAGCCAAGAAAAACTACGGCCTGTAGTACGGGCCCGGCGACCTCAGCGCGATGCCGTCAGGTGAAGCGGAACCACCGCCGGGCGGCCAGCGCGGCCAGCGCTCCCCATACCGCCAGGACGACGATCCCGAACCAGTCCACCGACAGCGTCATCGCCTGGGAGAGCGCCTCGGTGAGCGCGCCCGACGGGGTGAGCCGGGAAAGCCATTTCACCACCGGCGGGATCATCCTGGTTTCCAGAGTGAGCGCACCCAGGCCGGCGAAGACGAACCACATCAGGTTGGCCACCGCCAGCACGATCTCGGCGCGCAGCGTCCCGCCGAGCAACAGCCCGAGCGCCGCGAATCCGGCGGTGCCCAGCGCGATGACCGCCGCGCCCAACAGCAACGCCGCGGGTGCGGGTCGCCAGCCGAGCGTAAAACCGATGGCGCCCAACAGGATTGCCTGCAGGAACACCACCGTGACCACCGCCAGCGATTTCCCGGCGATGATGCCCCACACCGGCAGCGGGGTGGCCCCGAGCCGTTTCAGCGCGCCGTAGCGGCGATCGAACGCGACGGCGATCGCCTGCCCGGTGAAGGCGGTCGAGATGACGGCGAGGGCCATGATCACCGGGACGAACGTGGCCGCGCGGTTGCGGCCGAAGTCGCCGAAGGGCAGCAGGGTCAGCCCGACCAGCAGCGTGATCGGGATGAACATGGTCAGCAGCAATTGCTCGCCGTTGCGCAGCAGCAGCTTGAGCTCCAGCCCGAACTGCGCCGCGAGCATCCGCGGCACGGGGCTGGGCCGTGGGTCGGGTTTGAAGGTCCCCGCGGGGAAGGTGTTCGACTGGGTCCCCGGATGAGTCACGGCCGTAGCTTCCTGCCGGTGAGGTCGAGGAAGACGTCCTCGAGGCTGCGTTGCTCAACGCGCATGTCGGTGGCCAGCACGTCGATCTGCGCGCACCACGCCGTGACGGTCGCCAGCACCTGCGGGTCGACCGGGCCCTCGACCAGGTACTCGCCCGGCGTCACCTCGGTGGCCTTGTAGTCCTCCGGCAGCGCGGACGCCAGCAGGGACAGGTCGAGGCGCGGCGGCGCGGTGAAGCGCAGCTGGTCCTTGGCGCCCGCGCGCATCAGTTCCATCGGCGTGCCCGAGGCCACCGTCACCCCGTGGTCGATGATCACCAGCCGATCGGCGAGTTCCTCGGCCTCCTTGAGCTGGTGCGTGGTCAGCAGCACGGTCACGCCGTCGCGGCGCAGCGCGTCGATGAGCTCCCAGACCAGCAGCCGGGCGTGGGCGTCCATGCCGGCGGTGGGCTCGTCGAGGAACACCAGCTCGGGCCGGCCGACCAGCGCACAGGCGAGGGCCAGCCGTTGCTGCTGCCCGCCGGAGAGCCGCCGGTAGGTGGTGCGGGCGGCGTCGGTGAGGCCGAGGGTGTCCAGCAGCCACGCCGGGTCCAGCGGGTCGGCGGAGTAGGCGGCCACCAGGTTGAGCATTTCGCCTGCCCGCGCCGCGGGGTAGCCGCCGCCGCCCTGCAGCATCACCCCGATCCGTGCGCGCAGGCGTGCGTTGTCGGCGATGGGGTCCAGGCCTAGCACCCGGATCGTGCCGGCGTCGGGACGCGCGAAGCCCTCGCACATCTCGACCGTCGTGGTCTTACCGGCGCCGTTGGGCCCGAGCAGGGCCAGCACCTCGGCGGCGTGCACCTCCAGATCGAGGTTGGAGACGGCCGTGGTGGACCCGTATTGCTTGGTGACCCCGCGCAGCCGCACGACAGTGTCGGGCGTTTCGGGGAGCGGGCTCACGTGGAATCAGCGTAGGCGTCGGGCGCCGCCTCGGAGCGAGTGGCAGTCTTCGGGGGCTCGGCGGGCACCGTGACAGCCGTCTGGCCGTTGGTTTCCGGGCCCCTCGGCTGCAGTTGGCGCCACGGCAGACGGGTGTAGGTCAACGCAATGAGCACCGCCACGATCAGGCTGCTGGCCAGCGTGGCGTCCACGATCTGGAAGAGGGCGAAGCGGTCACCGTTGGCCGTCGGACCGAAGATGCCGACGACGAGGGTGATGACGATCACCGCCACCCGGAAGCCCGGGCGTGTGGCCCACGCGGCCAGCGGGATGATGGCCCACAGCAGATACCAGGGCTGCACCACCGGGAACAGCAACACGCAGATGCCCAGCGCGACACCCAGGCCGCCGATCGGGTGCAGCCGGCCGCGGAAGACGGCCACCAGCAACCAGGCCACCAACACCGTGATGATCAGCACGCCGATGCCACGGGTCAGCCCCAGCACGGCGGTGGTGTGATCGCCGAGGCCCAGCAGGATCCCCACCTGCCCGGTGCCCAGCGCCAGCAGCGTCGGTGGCGACATCCAGCTGCGCACCACGTTGGCGGTCCCCAGCGTGTAGATCCAGCCGAATCCCAGCCCGCTGGCCCAGCCGACCAGGGCCATCACCGCCACCGCCAGCGCCGCCATCCCACCGCCCGCCAGCAACAGGGCGCGCAGGTTGCCGCCGCAGCGGTAGGCCAGAGCCATCGTGACGAACCCCAGCGCCAGCAGCGACGGCAGCTTCACCTGCGAGGACAGGGCGATCAGGACCGCGCCCGCGAGCAGCATGGCCAACGGCTCCCAGCTCGGGCCCGGCCGCCACGAGGTGGGCAGCAGTCGCGGAGCGTCGATGCCGCGCAGCGCGAACTCGGCGCCCGCCAGCATCAGCCCGAGCATCAGCGCCTCGTTGTGGACGCCGGCGACCAGGTGCATGATCAGCAGCGGATTGGCGGCCCCCAGCCACAGCGCGCTCACCTCGGCGACGCCGCAGCGCCTGGCCAGCCGCGGGGTGGCCCACACGATCAAGCCGACCCCGATCAGCACCACGAGCCGGTGGCACAGCACCGCGGCGACGATGTTCTCCCCGGTCAGCGCCGAGATGCCCCGTCCGATCCACAGGAACAACGGGCCGTACGGCGCGGGCGTCTCGCGCCACAGCGTGGGCACCGACAGCGTGAACACGTGGCCGAGGCCCAGCCCGGACGCCGGACCCACCTTGTAGGGGTCGAGGCCCTCCAGCGAGATCTGGCTCTGGGCCAGGTACGAGTAGACGTCCTTGCTGTACATCGGCGGCGCGATCAGCAGCGGCAGCGTCCACAGCAGCAGGGTGCGGTCCAGGTCCCCGCGCGACATTTTCCGGTTGCCCAGCGCAAACCGTCCCAGCATCAGCCACGCCAGCGCCATCATGACCGCGCCAGTCGTCGTCATCGTCAGCGAGACCGTCTGGATGCGCGACGGCAGGTTGAGCAGCCGTACCCCGAACGTCGGGTCCTGCACGACGGGTCGCGCCCCGGCACCCAGCGCGCCGATCGCCATCAGGACGGTGCCGGTGGCGCCGAACAGGCGGGTGCGCTGCAGCGCGGTGAGCTCGGTATCGTTCAGCGGCGAACCCACCGCTTGCTCGTCGCCGTGCAGGCTGGCGATCGACGAGCTCAGCGTGTGGTGGCGGGCTGCCATCAGAGCAGCGTAGCGGCACGCCCTTGTGACCAGCGCAACGCGCAGACAGGGGACCCTTGGTGGACCGATCCCCGGAATTGCGTCACACTGGTGTTGTGAAAATCCGAACCAGCCTCGATGAGGCGCCCGTGGCTCCCGTCGGCGCCGCGGTGCCGGACGGTCACACCCGCCGCGCCATCGTGCGCCTGCTGCTGGAATCCGGATCGATCACGGCCGTCGAGATCGGGGATCGGCTCGGGCTGACGCCCGCCGGCGTGCGGCGGCACCTCGACGCGCTGATCGAGGCGGGCGACGCTGAGTCGGTGGCCGCCGAGCCATGGCGGCAGGTGGGCCGCGGGCGCCCCGCCAAGCGCTTCCGGCTGACCGGGGCCGGCCGGGCCAAGCTCGACCACGCCTACGACGACCTGGCCGCGGCGGCCATGCGCCAGCTGCGGGAGATCGGCGGCGAGGACGCCGTCCGCACCTTCGCCCGGCGGCGCATCGACGCGATCCTGGCCGGGGTCGAGGCGGCCGACAGCGGCGACGACGCCGAGGTCGAGGCGGCGGCCGAGCGGGTCGCCGGCGCGCTGACCAAGGCCGGTTACGTCGCGACCACGACGCGGGTGGGCGGGCCGATCCACGGCGTGCAGATCTGCCAGCACCACTGCCCGGTGTCGCACGTCGCCGAGGAATTCCCCGAGTTGTGTGAAGCCGAGCAGCAGGCCATGGCCGAGGTGCTCGGAACCCACGTGCAGCGGTTGGCGACCATCGTCAACGGAAACTGCGCCTGCACCACCCACGTGCCCCTGACCCCGGCGGCCAGCCCGCCGCCCGACACCACCAGCATCGAAGGAGCGTCGTTATGACCCTTGAGGCCGACAGGGCCCCTGCCCAGCCGCTGACCCAGGAGGAGGCGATCGCCTCGCTGGGGCGGTACGGCTACGGCTGGGCGGACTCCGACGTCGCGGGCGCCAGCGCGCAGCGCGGACTGTCCGAGGCGGTGGTGCGCGACATCTCGGCGAAGAAGAACGAGCCCGAGTGGATGCTGCAGACCCGGCTCAAGGCGCTGCGCATCTTCGAGCGCAAGCCCATGCCGAACTGGGGCTCGGACCTCGGGGGCATCGACTTCGACAACATCAAATACTTCGTGCGCTCCACCGAGAAGCAGGCCGCGACGTGGGATGACCTCCCCGAGGACATCCGCAACACCTACGACCGGCTGGGCATCCCTGAGGCGGAGAAGCAGCGGCTGGTGGCGGGCGTCGCGGCGCAGTACGAGTCCGAGGTGGTGTACCACCAGATCCGGGAAGACCTTGAGGCGCAAGGGGTTATCTTCCTCGACACCGACACGGGCCTGCGCGAGCATCCTGAGGTCTTCAAGGAGTACTTCGGCACCGTGATCCCGGCGGGGGACAACAAGTTCTCCGCGCTGAACACCGCGGTGTGGAGCGGCGGCTCGTTCATCTACGTGCCGCCGGGCGTGCACGTCGACATCCCGCTGCAGGCCTACTTCCGGATCAACACCGAGAACATGGGCCAGTTCGAACGCACGCTGATCATCGTCGACGAGAATGCTTACGTCCACTACATCGAGGGCTGTACCGCTCCGATCTACAAGTCGGATTCGCTGCACTCCGCGGTGGTGGAGATCATCGTAAAGCCGGGTGGCCGTTGCCGTTACACGACGATCCAGAACTGGTCGGGCAACGTCTACAACCTGGTCACCAAGCGGGCCCGCGCCGAGGCCGGCGCCACCATGGAGTGGGTCGACGGCAACATCGGCTCGAAGGTGACGATGAAGTACCCGGCGGTCTGGATGACCGGCGAGCACGCCAAAGGCGAGGTGCTGTCGGTGGCGTTCGCCGGCGAGGACCAGCACCAGGACACCGGCGCCAAGATGCTGCACCTGGCGCCCAACACCTCGAGCAACATCGTGTCCAAGTCGGTGGCCCGCGGCGGCGGCCGCACCTCCTACCGCGGCCTGGTGCAGGTGAACAAGGGCGCGCACGGGTCGCGCTCGAGCGTGAAATGCGATGCGCTGCTGGTCGATACGATCAGCCGCAGCGACACCTACCCCTACGTCGACATCCGCGAGGATGACGTCACCATGGGCCACGAGGCCACGGTGTCGAAGGTCAGCGAAAACCAGCTGTTCTACCTGATGAGCCGCGGGCTGACCGAGGACGAGGCGATGGCGATGGTGGTGCGCGGCTTCGTCGAGCCGATCGCCAAAGAGCTGCCGATGGAGTACGCGCTGGAGCTCAACCGGCTGATCGAGCTGCAGATGGAGGGCGCGGTCGGATGACCGCTACTGCTCTGAATAAAGGCGAGCTCTTCGCGTCCTTCGACGTTGACGCCTTCGAGGTTCCGCACGGCCGCGACGAGCTGTGGCGGTTCACCCCGCTGCGGCGGCTGCGTGGCCTGCACGACGGTTCTGCAAAGGCCACGGGCCGCGCCGGGATGACCGTCGGCGAGCGGCCCGGCGTGCAGGTCGAGACCGTCCGCCGCGGCGACGAGCGGCTCGGCGAGGGCGGTGCCCCCGCCGATCGCGTTGCCGCCCAGGCGTTCTCGTCCTTCAACTCCGCGACCGTCGTCACCGTCGGCCGGGACACCCGGATTGCCGAGCCGATCAACATCACCGTCACCGGCCCCGGCGAAGGCGCCGTGGCCTACGGGCACCTGCAGGTCCGCGTCGAAGAGCTCGGCGAGGCGGTGGTGGTCATCGACCAGCGCGGCGGCGGAACTTACGCCGACAACCTCGAATTGGTCGTCGACGACGCCGCCCGGCTGACGGTCGTGTGGATCGCCGACTGGGCCGACGACATGGTGCACCTGAGCGCGCACCACGCCAGGCTGGGCAAGGACTCGGTGCTGCGGCACGTCACCGTCACGCTGGGCGGTGAGGTGGTGCGGATGTCGGCCAATATGCGATTTTCCGGTCCCGGTGGGGACGCCGAGTTGCTGGGCTTGTACTTCGCCGACGACGGCCAGCACCTCGAGTCGCGACTGCTGGTGGACCACGCGCGGCCCGACTGCAAGTCGAACGTGCTGTACAAGGGTGCGCTGCAAGGAGATCCGGATTCCGCGCTGCCCGACGCGCACACGGTCTGGGTGGGCGACGTGCTGATCCGCGCCGAAGCCACCGGTACCGACACCTTCGAGGTGAACCGCAACCTGGTGCTCACCGACGGCGCGCGCGCCGACTCGGTGCCCAACCTCGAAATCGAGACCGGCGAGATCGCCGGCGCCGGACACGCCAGCGCCACCGGGCGTTTCGACGACGAGCAACTGTTCTACCTGCGTTCGCGCGGCATCCCGGAGGATCAGGCCCGCCGCCTGGTGGTCCGCGGGTTCTTCGGGGAGATCATCTCGAAGATCGCGGTGCCCGAGATACGCGAACGCCTGACCGCAGCCATCGAACACGAACTGGCCATTACGGAGAAAACAACCACATCATGACGACCCTGGAAATCAAAGACCTGCACGTCAGCGTCGACGACCCCAACGCCGCCGAGGGCGAGCGCGAGATCCCCATCCTCAAGGGCGTGGACCTGACGGTGAAATCCGGTGAGACGCATGCGCTCATGGGTCCCAACGGGTCCGGCAAGTCGACGCTGTCCTACGCGATCGCCGGTCACCCCAAGTACCGCGTCACCTCCGGGTCGATCACGCTGGACGGCGAGGACGTGCTGGCGATGAGCGTCGACGAGCGCGCGCGTGCCGGGATATTCCTCGCGATGCAGTACCCCGTCGAGGTGCCCGGCGTGTCGGTGTCGAACTTCCTGCGCTCGGCGGCGACGGCCATCCGAGGCGAGGCCCCGAAGCTGCGCCACTGGGTCAAAGAGGTCAAGGGGGCGATGACGTCCCTCGAGATCGACCCCGTCTTCGCCGAACGCAGCGTCAACGAGGGTTTCTCCGGCGGCGAGAAGAAGCGCCACGAGATCCTGCAGCTGGAGCTGCTCAAGCCCAAGATCGCGATCCTCGACGAGACCGACTCCGGGCTGGACGTCGACGCGCTGCGGGTGGTCAGCGACGGCGTGAACCGCTACGCCGAAACCGAGCACGGCGGAATCCTGTTGATCACGCACTACACCCGCATCCTGCGCTACATCCACCCGGAGTACGTGCACGTGTTCGTGGGCGGCCGCATCGCCGAGTCCGGCGGTCCGGAGCTGGCCGACGAGCTCGAGCAGAACGGGTATGTGCGCTTCTCCCAAGCGGCGGCCACCGGGGCCTGAGATGTTGGACGTCGCGGCCATCCGTGCCGACTTCCCGATCCTCAAGCGCATCATGCGCGGCGGAAACCAGTTGGCGTACTTGGATTCCGGCGCGACCTCGCAGCGTCCGCTGCAGGTGCTCGACGCCGAGCGGGAATTTCTACTGACCTCCAACGGCGCGGTGCATCGCGGGGCGCACCAGCTGATGGAGGAGGCCACGGACGCCTACGAGCAGGGGCGATCCGATATCGCGGCTTTCGTGGGCGCCGACGCCGACGAGCTGGTGTTCACCAAGAACGCCACCGAGGCGCTCAACCTGGTGTCATACGTGCTGGGCGACAACCGTTTCGAGCACGCCGTCGGGCCCGGCGATGTCATCGTCACAACCGAGCTCGAGCACCACGCCAACCTGGTCCCGTGGCAGGAGCTGGCCCGGCGCACCGGGGCGACGTTGCGCTGGTACGGCGTCACGGATGACGGGCGCATCGATCTCGACTCGCTGCAACTCGACGAGCGAGTCAAAGTCCTTGCGTTCAGCCACCATTCGAACGTCACCGGAGCCGTCGCGCCGGTGGGCGAGCTGGTCGGGCGCGCCAAGGCCGTGGGGGCGCTGACGGTGCTGGACGCCTGCCAGTCGGTGCCGCACCGGCCGGTCGATTTCCACGCGCTCGACGTCGACTTCGCGGCGTTCTCCGGCCACAAGATGCTGGGCCCCACCGGGATCGGCGTGCTGTACGGGCGTGGCGAGCTGTTATCGTCCGCGCCGCCATTTCTCACCGGCGGTTCGATGATCGAGACGGTCGCCATGGAGGTCAGCACCTACGCGGCGCCGCCGCAGCGCTTCGAGGCCGGCACCCCGATGACCTCCCAGGTGGTCGGATTGGCCGCCGCCGCACGCTATCTCGGCGCCATCGGCATGGACGCGGTGGAGGCCCACGAACGCGAGCTGGTCGCCGCGGCCATCGACGGCCTGTCCGGCATCGACGGCCTGCGCATCGTCGGCCCGACGTCGACGGAGAACCGGGGCTCCCCGGTGGCGTTCGTCGTCGACGGCGTGCACGCCCACGACGTCGGGCAGGTGCTCGACGACGACGGCGTGGCGGTGCGGGTGGGCCACCACTGCGCCCTGCCGCTGCACCGCCGGTTCGGCGTGGCGGCGACCGCGCGGGCGTCGTTCGCGGTCTACAACACCCACGACGAGGTCGAGCGACTGGTGGCCGGCGTGCGACGCGCGCTGGATTTCTTTGGGAGAGATTGACTTGCGCCTCGAACAGATCTATCAGGACGTGATCCTCGATCACTACAAGCACCCGCAGCACCGGGGGCTGCGGGAGCCGTTCGGCGCGCAGGTGCACCACGTAAACCCCGTCTGCGGTGACGAGATCACCCTGCGGGTCGCGCTGTCCGACGACGGGGAAACCGTCACCGACGTCTCGTACGACGGGCAGGGCTGTTCGATCAGCCAGGCGTCGACGTCGGTGCTGACCCAGCAGGTGATCGGCCGCAGCGTCGGTGAGGCACTCAAGACCACCACCGCGTTCAGCGAGATGGTGTCCTCACGCGGCACCATCGACGGCGACGAGGACGTGTTGGGCGACGGGGTCGCGTTCGCCGGCGTCGCCAAATATCCGGCGCGGGTTAAGTGCGCGCTGCTCGGCTGGATGGCTTTCAAGGACGCCCTGGCTCAGGCCAGCGCAGGCTTCGAGGAGGACCAAAAATGAGCGAAACCACCGCACCGAACGACGAGTTCCTCGCCGACGTCGAGGAGGCGATGCGCGACGTCGTCGACCCCGAATTGGGCATCAACGTCGTCGATCTCGGACTGGTTTACGGCCTCAACGTGGAAGAGGGCGACGAGGGAACCGTCGCCCTGATCGACATGACGTTGACGTCGGCGGCGTGCCCGCTGACCGACGTCATCGAGGACCAGTCGCGCAGCGCGCTGGTCGGCAGCGGTCTGGTCGACGACCTGCGGATCAACTGGGTGTGGAACCCGCCGTGGGGACCCGACAAGATCACCGAGGACGGTCGCGAGCAGCTACGCGCCCTCGGCTTCACCGTCTGAGTCCCGCGCGTCCCCGTCACAGGTGGAAGGGGAGATGGGGCAGGTGCAGGTGGTGGTGCGGGTGACCCATCGGCGGGCACGTCTCCAGGCTGATGGTCATCGCGTGCAGCACGCCGGCGTCCTGAATTCCCTGCGCCCCCATGCACTTTCCGTTCGTGATCGCCTGGGCGTCCGAAGCCGTCTGCTTCTGATAGGACGTCGTGTCGGCGACCGTCACGTTCGTGGGCGTCGGCTGGGCGCCGATACCGCTTACCGCGATGGTGTTGCCGGAGACCGAGCTGACCGTGCCGTAGAACCCGGCGGGCGGCGGGCACTTGCCGTCGACGGCTCCGGTGACCGTCACCGATTGGGCGGTGACCGCGCCGGGGGTTGGCGCGCTCTGCGGGGTGGCGCGCACGTTGACGCAGCTGCCGGGGGTTACGTCGCTCAGCTGGGCCGGCGAGGTCTCGACGACCCTGGTCTGCGGCGTGAAGTCCACGGTGGCCGACCCGGTCCGCGTCCTTAGCTGGATCGTCCCGCCTGAGACCGACTGGACCAGGCCCTCGACGTAGTCCTTCGGGGCGGGGGGCGGCGGGGGAGCCGGTGGGGGCACCGCGCCGGCCGCCGGGCTGCGCGGGGTCGCCGTCACCGTCGGCTTTGCGGTGGTGCCGGTGTTGCTCGCCGTGCCGCCGGAGTGGCACATCGCGACGCTCAACGCGATGAACCCGACGATCGCGACGAGCGCGATTTGAGCCAGCCGAGGCTTCACGCTGGTGGCAGGCATCGACGCGGCTCCGATCGTGGCTTACAGACGTTTAGCCGGCGGGTACCCACTTGGGGCGAGAATTCACCGTCCCGTAACCCAGGTCACGGGCCGCTGCTGTGGGCGTCACTCACAGATTGATGGCGTTCCCGGTCAGGGCGTGAAAGCACTCCTGGAGCCCTTCACCGAGTGTGGGATGAGTGTGGACGTTTCGTGCCAGCTCGGTGGCGGTCAGGTCCCACAGCTGCGCCAGCGTCAACTCGGGGAGGAGCTCGCTGACTTCGCTACCCACCAAATGCGCTCCCAGAATCTCGCCATACGCGTCGTCGGCAACCACCTTGATGAAACCGCCCCGTTCACCCAGTCCGTGGGCCTTGGCGCTGGCCTGCATGGGAAATGTAGCGACCCGCAAGCGGTGACCGGCCGCACGGGCTTGTTCTTCGGTGTATCCGAAGCTGGCGACTTGCGGTTGGCAAAAGGTCACTCGCGGCATCATCCGGTAGTCCAGTGGCATCGTTTCTGCGCCAGCGATCGTTTCGGCGGCGATCACACCTTGGGCCGAAGCGACATGGGCCAGTTGAACTTTGGCGGTGACGTCACCAACGGCGTAGATATGCGGCGCGGACGTTCGCATGTAGTCGTCGATATCGATAGCGCCACCGGCACTGAGACGCACTCCGGCGGCGTCGAGACCGATTCCCTCGACGTTGGGACGAAAACCGATGCAGATGAAAGCCCGCGCGGCACGCGCGATCGCGGACGTTCCGTCAGCACCGGTATGGCTGACGACGACATGGTCGCCGTGGTCGATGACCTTGTCGACCCGGGTGGACGTGTGAATCGCGATCCCGCGCCGTCGGTAGTGCCGCTGAAGTTCTCGTGAAACATCCGCATCTTCGCCAGGAAGGACACGGTCGGTGAATTCCAGGATCTCGACGTGTACACCGTAACTGTGGAGGATGTAGGCGAATTCCATGCCGATGCTCCCTCCGCCGATGATCACGATCGATTCGGGCAGGTCGGCGCTGAGAATCTGCTGTTCATAGGTGACGATGTTGTCGCTGAGGGCAACCCCAGGCAGCATGCGCACGCGCGATCCGGTCGCGATGACGGCGTGGTCGAAGGTCGCTGATGTGGTGCCCCCCTCACGCAGGTCTATGTGGACGCCGTGGGGACTGGTCAAACGGCCACGGCCGTTAATCTCAGCGATGTTGTTCTTGCGCATCAAGAAGTGCACGCCGCGGACCCGAGCCTCGGCCACTTCGCGGCTGCGTGACACGGCACGCTCGTAGTCGAGACTCACGGCGCCGCGGATGCCGAACGTGGCGGGCTGGTGGGTGATGATGGAGGCGATTTCTGCATTGCGCAGCAATGCTTTTGAGGGAACACAGCCCGTGTTGAGGCAAACCCCGCCCCAATAGCGTTCCTCGACTATCCCGACGGTCATGCCAAGCTGGGCGGCGCGGATGGCGGCCACGTATCCCCCCGAGCCGGCGCCGAGGACGAGGAGACCGTAGTGTTCGCCGGCCCGCGGGGTCAACACGGCTCCCGTTCTACGGCATGCAACTTCATCAGGGGGAGTTCCAGTTTGATGGGGTGCGGCCGTTCTTTTCGCGGGTCGCATCGACGGCGTCCGCCAGCAACCACAGCGCTAAGCCGAGGAGCGCGATGTCCTTCATCAAGAATTCCCCGTCTGCGGACAAAACGGGAAAGCCGCCGGCAGACGCCTCGCCGACGCCGGGGGTCGTGATCATGAAACTCAGGGTGGTCACGAAGAACAGGGAGGCGAAGATGCCGCCCACCACGGAAGCTTTCGGGAACCAAGGCTTGAGGGCCAGCAACGCTGCAGTAGTCAATTCCAGTGATCCGTTCACCCGACCAAAGGTGTCGATAGACATGGCTTCGTAGACCCAACCCAAGAAGGGGCTATGCGCCACCCAATGCGAAATACCTTGAGATTCATAGTTTGTGAATTTCATGGCGCCAAACCAGGCCAGGACTATGACCAGGCCATACCGTGCGACGAGTGGCGCGATACCGGTCGTTCGAGGCTTTCCTCGGCCGGCGCTCGTCATGGTGGTGGCCTCGCTCTGTGACATGCCGTCTCCATTCTGTGTTTCGCGGCGGCTGCGGTCGCGGCTCAGCTCGACGACCACTGTCTCTGCGCAGCGGGTGAGTTGTCCTCGCCCCCGCACGCAATCCACCCGGGTGAGAGCGCGATAGCGGCAACGGGCGGACTAAGGTGTGCTTCCGGTCGAGTTCATCGGCGCACACGCCGGCTCCGGTAGGTCTAGGTCCGCCTTGCTCAGGCGATAGACCTGCAGCGTGAGGTTGTAGTACTTGTCGGTCTCGCCGACCCATTCCATGCCCACTCGTCGGGCGGTAGCCACACCGCGGCGATTCTCCGGTCGGACGACTGCGAAAACCTCACTCACACCGAGCTTTTCGAATGCGAGATGGGCAACCGCGTGACCGGCTTCCGCGCCATACCCATGGCCCCAGGCCTTCGGACACAGCTGCCACCCGATCTCTAAATCAGTGTCGCCCGGCGGCAACGGAAGCAGTGCCACGCCCCCGAACACGTCTCCGGAGCTTTTGTCGGTGATTGCCCAGCGACCGAGCGGCAGCCCCGTCGGGTCGCGTTCGGCGAGCCACGTCGCTAGGACCTGTCGCATTTCGGTCCGACCGACGATGGGGGGCAAAGCCGGACACAACCAACGCGCCACTTCGGCCGCGCCGTATATGGCGTATGCGTCGAGGTCATCATCGAGTTGCCATGGTCGCAGCACCAGCCGGGCTGTCCGGATGCGCCGCGTGTCGGCTTCCCACTCGACGCGGCGATGCTCAATCATTCCGACTCCTAGCCTCGCACCGCCGCAGGCAAATTAGGGCGAGCATCATCCGCAGTTGCGGCTCCTCTGGGCTGCCTGCGTGGCCATTCAGCCAGCTGCTCAGCTTCGCGAGGATCGCCATCGGCAACGCCGACGGGGTCGACACAAGGGCAGTGAGGATGCGCTGGATCACGAGATATCCGTCGCCGCAGCCCAATTCGACGAACGCAACCGTGCGCTCGTAGTCGGTCAGACACGGCTTGATCGCATCGATCAGCGACCATGCCATGTCGTCGTCGGAGATAAACGGCGGGTCAATCATGCCATCGATGGCGACCGGAGTCCGGGGCCTCATGGCGGTATCACCGAAAGCATGTCGTGGTTCCGTTCCCGGTCTTCCTGGCGGTGGCTACCGCTGCGCTGTTCTCGTATCAGGCTGCAAGCGCGTGGGGTGAATCGTCATCACCCGAGTGTCTGTTCACCCGGGTGATTAGCGAGAGGCGTTCGGGCAGGACCCATGCACGGGAATTAAAGCAGGCCGAGTTCTCGCGCCCGGCTAACGGCCGCGCTGCGATGCTCCACGCGCAGCTTGCGGTAAACGGCGCGCTGGTGGCTCTTCACGGTATTGAGCGAGACGTATAGCCGCTCACCGATCTCACGTCGCGATAGCCGGGTGGCGAGCAGGCGAAGAACCTCAAGCTCTTTGGGGGTCAGCTCCTCGTCGGGGGCGTAGCCCTCGTTGCGCGAAGCCACCGTGCCGCCCACGTTGCGCTTGGCCGAAGCGAGCACTGTCGCAGCGACGCCGGCCTCCGCGCTACCGCGCAGGAGGGCGGCGACCTCCTCGGCGATGACCTTTGCGTTGTGGTGGTCGCCGAGTTGCTCGGAGAGTTTCGCCCTGACCGACAGCGTCTTCGCCACCTCGAGGATTGCTCCACCTTGACGCGCCGACGCGACGGCCATGTCGGCGGCGTCCACCGCCGCGGCCGCGTCGCCGCGCATACGGAGCACTTCGGCCGTGGCGAGCGAGACCATTACGTCCACAAGGTGTTCGGCGTCCGTAAGGGGCCGGGAGCTGCCGGAAGCCCGGCGGATCCGGCGTTCGGCGTCGGCGAGCTGATCAGCCTCGGCCGAAATCAGCGCCAGATGGCCCAGCGCGTAGCTGCGGGCGCGACGGTCACCGACATTTTCGGCAAGCTCTACGGCCCGCTGGAAGGCGGCTTGCGCTTCTGCGGTGCTGCCCGAAAAGTAGAGCGCGGATCCATAAGTGCCGTACGCCATTGCCCGGCCCAGGGGCGCTTCGGGGAGATCGAGGGTGATCGCCTGGCGAGCGGTCTCAAGCGCCGCGGTGACTTGAGCCGTCTTGAATGAATGAACCGCGCGCAAGACGACGACTTGAGCGCTGATGGCGTCTGCGGTGTCACCCGCTGATCCGGTCTCGACCGCCTCGATCCACCCTGCGGCGTCATCGAGTCGGCCAACGCTGAGGGCGATCCAGGCGCGGGCCACGCTCAGCCGCGGATCCAATAAAACGGTCTCCTCGGGAAGCAGATCAAGCATGCCGGCGACGGTCGACAAGCCGCCCCCGTTGAACTCGTCGACCCAGTCCGCGGCGATCAGATCAGCACTGCGCGCGACGTCTCCGCCGGCGACCAGGTGCCGGACCGCCTCGTCGATCAGGCCCTCGCTCTCGAACCACGTTGCGGCTCGTCGATGCAGTTCGGGGACGAGGTCTGGCTCGCTGCGACGCAGCTCGGTGCGCAGCAATTCTCCGAACAGCTGGTGATAGCGATACCAGTGACGCGCCATGTCGAGCGGCACTACAAACAGGTTTTCGCGCTCGATCTTCTCCAAGTTCGCGGCCGAATCGGATGTTTGCAATATCGCGTCGCACAGCGGACCGCTGAGTCGTCCCAAGACCGAGGTACGTAGCAAAAAGCTGCGCAATTCAGGTGGCTGACCCTCGAGCACCTCGGCCATCAAGTAGTCGACAATGTGACGGTTGTCGCCTGCGAATGTTCTGATGAACGCCGGCGCATCAACACGGCCGGCAAGGGACAGGGCGGCAAGATAGAGGCCGGCAGCCCAGCCTTCGGTGCGTCGGTGCAACAGTTTGATATCTTCGTCGGCCAAGTCCAGCCCGAGGACACCGTTCAGTAGGTGGACGGCCTCATCAGGCCCGAAACGTAAATCATCAGTTCGCATCTCGGCGAGCTCGCCGCTGGCCCGCAGCCGAGCCAACGGCAGCATCGGATCCGATCGGGTCGCCAGTACCAAGTGCAGATCGGCCGGCATTCGGCTGATAAAGAATGCAAGCTGCTCATGGACCGCTCGACTGACCACCAGGTGATAGTCGTCGAGGATGAGCGCCATCGGACCGTCGACAGTGTCCAGATCATTCAGCAAGGTCGGCAGCACGACCTGCACCGGGTCGGCGCCCATCGCCAGCAGTTCGACCGCGCGTATCCCCACCGCCGGACTGATCTTCTGCAGCGCGGCGATCACGTACATCCAGAACCACACCGGGTCGTTGTCGGAGGAATCGAGGGACAGCCAGCCGAATCGCTGATCGTTGTCAGCACCGAGGACCCACTGAGCCAGCAATGTCGTCTTGCCCCATCCCGCCGGCGCACTCAGCAGTGTCAGCCGGCGGCGGCGCCCCGCCGACAGTGCGTCAAGCAAGGTGGTCCGGTGAACCAGTTGGGCACCGACGGCAGGGATGTGCAGCTTGGTGCCGAGCAGGACCGCTCGCGCGGCGGCTTCTCCAAAGCCGTTGTCCCTGCGGCCATCCGGGCCGGTCATGTGCGAACTCCCCGAATCGATTGAACCGAGCGTTCGGACGCCAACACTCGGCGTTGCCGCATCCTGGGTGGGTGCCGGCCTCTCCGGTTCCCCGCTCTTCTCTGCGGGGTCGGGCGGGCTCGTTCTGCGCGGCGATCGCGGTGAGGCTATTGAATCAGAACCGTTTTCGGTGATTACCTCCGGCGCACGCCTGCGGTTCCCGCTTGGGCTGGCAGCCCCGCGTCCCGCCAAGGGCTCGAGGACTTTCTCGTGAGCCGCGCTCACGCTCTGCCCGCTCACCGTATTTCTCCTCTCCCGCATCGATGCGTCGGCTCCGCCGGCTCATCACGGTCGTCGCGACACCAACACGTAACCACCGACGCCGAACACCACCGGCAACATCATCAACATTCCCAACAACGTGCTCATCATCGTTCTCTCGATCCGCCCATGTCAGGGCTCAATCACTACGTTGGCAGCGCGGCGCGGCCGTCACCATCGACCAGCGGATGATCATTAGGGCTGGGGCGGTGTATGCGTAGTGGCCTGGATATTTGACGGGCTGGTCAATCAGCGCCGCGCATGAGCTGCGCCAATTGGGCGCGGGAAGTAATGCCCAGTTTTGCAAATGCGTTGTGCACGTGGGTCTTCACGGTGTGGGGGGACAGGTTCAGTTGCTGCGCGACGGAGCGGTTGGTCGCCCCTTCGGCGATCAGGTTGACGACCTTTAGTTCGGAGTCGGTGAGGCTGTCCCAGCCGGTTTTTGCCCGCGGGTGCGTGGCGATGCGCCGTTCCGCGCCCAAGCTGCGCAGCATGCGGCCGACGCGGCGGGCATCGGCGGTCGCCCCACACTCGATGTAGGTGTCGAACGCCGCGTTCAGCTGGTCGAGTGCCTCGGCGTTGCGCTGCGTGCGACTCAGCTCGCCGCCGGCATCCTCGGCGGCGCTGGCGTAGAGCAGCGGGCGCGGGAATGCGCGAAGTGACTCCGCGACAGCCACCAAGGCCTGGGCATCGTGTTCGAGGATGCCGCGGGCATATCCGGCCACCGCGGCGAAGAGCGGCACCGCGGGCTGCTCACGCTCAAGCACCTCGGTGGCCTGCAGGACCCGCGCGCGCAAGCCGGCATCACCAGCGGCCGAGGCCACCCGCGCACCCAAGATCAGCCGAACCAGTGCGTGGGGGAACAGAGGTGTCGCCAAAAGGATGACGTCGCCGAGCCAGCGCGTCGCGTCGTGAATGTCGTCGCGCTGCCACGCCGCCCGCGCGAGCACATACGCCGAGCCGCGTCGAATGCCGGCGGAGCCAGCGGAGTGCGCTTGGCGCGCATCATTGACCATCTGCTGCAGCAGGTTCCGGTCATCGGTGTGCACCGCCACCTCGGCGAGAATCACCGTGCGGAGGACGTCGTGCTCGGTTGCCCCTGTCGGCTGTGGGGGCGGAAGGGACTCCGTCGCGTCGCGAGCGGCCGACAGCCGGCCCGCAGCGAGGTGGACAAGTCCGCTGAAGACGGCCCACATGGCGAGGGCCATCGCGTTGCCTTCTTGGCGGGCTTGCCCTATTCCGTCGGCAACCCGGGCCGCGGCGTCGTCCAACCGGCCGACGACTGCCAGCAGGTTTGCGTTGTACATTCCGGCATACGCATGCGCCAACGCCGTTTCATTCGTGCGGGCGAGGGGCCAAAGTTCATCGAAACGGTGTAGCGCGCGCGATGTGTACCCCTCGCCGGCATCGAGCAGAGCGTGGGTGACGCCGGCCATGATCTTGGCCTCCAGATCACCGGTGACCGCCGCGGCCGCGGCCGCTTCGTCGGCGGCCGCGCGCCGTTGCCCGCCCTCGTCGAATATCAGGTTGTACGCCAGCCACGCCAGATGGCGTGCGCGCGTGACCTCGCTGATACCGCTCAAGTCAAGCGCGCGCCGATTCTCCGCCACCCGCCGCTGGTCAGTGTGCTTCGTGTGCACCGGTAGACGGAGACGGATTTCCGCCTCTACTTCGGGCGAGGCCGCCTCCGAGAGCGCCACGTCGGCCAATGCTTCGGCCTCGTCATAGCGGCTGGCCCGGTTGAGCCATCCCACCGTCTCCCCGACCAGGGAAGCATGCTCGGCGTCGTCAGCGGGCAACAGTTCCAACGCGCGCTTGCTCAAGTCCGCGGCCGCGCTCGCGTCGCCGCGGCCGACCGCCTGCGCGGCTTGGCGCAGCGCGTCGATCGCCTCGCGGTCTCCCGGTTCGGCGCTGCGTGCCAGCTGGGTGGCCACCTCGGCCGGCGCCGCGCCCATCCCCAGCATGACCGACGCCGACTGACGCTCCATCGCCCGGCGCAATGACTGCGGCAACGACTGCCGGGTCGCCTCGCGCAGCAGGTCGTGCCGAAACCTCAACCGCTCGCCGTCTTCGACGAAGAGGTCCGCGCGCACCGCCTCCTCCAGCGCCGACAGCAACGACGCCGGCGACCGTTCCAGCATCGCGGCCAATAGTTCCACCGAAAACCGGTCCGGCAGCACCGCGGCCACTCGTACCACCTCCGAAGCAGTATCGGAGAGCACGTCCAATCGCTGCTGCATACTGACTGCCAGACGCCGCGGCAGCCCGTGTCCGATGGCAACTGCCCGCCCGCCGCGAACGTTCAGTCGGTCCTCCTCGCCCAGCCCTCCGACAAGCTCGCTGACCAAAAAGGGGTTTCCGTGCGCCTTGGCGGCCAGATTCAGCAGCGACACATCGGCTTTCGCGCGAACGGCGTCTTGGACCATGTCGGCAACCGCGTCGGGCGTGATGGCCCCCAATCGCAAGAACGTGGCATTCGCGCGTTGCAGCACCGACAAGGTCTCCTGCACGGCCGGCCCGCCGGCCCCGGTACGGGCGGTGAATACCCACAACACCGCCGCATCCGGCCGCGCGGTGGCCATCGACCGCAGCGCCAACAGCGTGCCGTTATCGGCCCAGTGAATGTCCTCGAGCACAATGACCAGCGGGCTCTGCACTGCGGCAGCGTGAATGGCGTCGGCTAAATCGTGCACAACCCAATAGCGCAAATCGGCCGAGCCGCCTAGCTGGCGCAGCGCCTCGGCGTCGCCTACCGGGGGATCGGCGTTGAGGGTGGCCATAAACAACGAGAAAAACGGCACCGTTTGCTGATACTCGAACGCCTCCCCGAATAGAGTGCGTACCTCAGCCTTGTCGGCCAGCACCAACACCTCGGTCAGCAACCGGCTTTTTCCGATGCCGGGCGGACCCTCGATGACCAGGACGCCCCCGCGCCCCTGAGCGACCGCCGCGATCAGGGTGCCGATCAGTTTGAGCTCGTCTGAGCGCCCCCGGATCGGCGGAGTGACCAGCCGCTGACCACCGACATCGAAAATGCCAGTTGAAGCCCCCATCTGGTGTCCTGTTCACGATCTGCCGGACTGCCACTCAAGTGGACGTCATTCTAGCCCGCCGACCTCGCGCGTCCGATTTGCTGTCGATCAATCAGCGCCATGGATGAGCTGCGCCAATTCTGCGCGCGACGCGATGCCGAGTTTGGCGAAGGCATTGTGTAGGTGCGTCTTCACGGTGTTAGGGGAGAGGTGTAGTTGCTGCGCGACGGAGCGGTTGGTCGCGCCTTCGCCGATGAGGTTGATGACCTTGATTTCGGAGTCGGTGAGGCTGTCCCAGCCGGTTCTTGCCCGCGGGTGCGTGATGCGCCGTTCCACGCCTGATCGGCGTAGCGTGCGGCCGACCCGGCGGGCATCGGCAATCGCTTCGCACTCGATGTATGTGTCGAATGCTGCATTCAGGAGCTCGAGCGCCTCGGCGTTGCGTTGTGTGCGACTCAGCTCGGCGCCGGCGTCCTCGGCAGCGCTCGCGTATAGCAGCGGACGCGCCGACGAGTGCAGCGATTCCGCTGCAGCCACCAATGCCTCGGCATCACGCTCGAGGATCCCGCGGGTGTGTTGGGCGACTGTCGAGAACAACCGAACTCCGGGTCGCTCACGTTCGAGCACCTCAACGGCGTCCAGGAGACGTGCCCGCAGGCCGGCGTCACCGGCGGCCGACGCCACGCGCGCGGTCAAGGTGAGCTGATCCAAGACGGTGGGCAAGAACGGTGTCATAAGGAGCGGGATATCGTCGCCGAGCCAGCGAACCGCTTCATGAACGTCGTCGCGCTGCCACGCCGCCAGACCCAGCGCGCACGCCGATCCGCGACGCACAGCAGGTGAACCGTTGGAGTACGCGTCGCGCGCCTCGTTCATTGTCTCCACCAACAGCGTTCGGTCGTCGGTGCGCGCCGCCACCTCCGCCAGGGTGAACGTGCGCATTGCGTTGACAAAAGTCGACCCCGGTCGCTCCGGCGTTGGCAGGCGCTCGATCGCCGCACGGGCAGCCGCCAACCGGCCCTCAGCCAGCCGCACCACCCCCGCCATCAGGGCCCAGATGTGGAGCGCCATTCCATCGCGTTCCTTTTGCGATGCTTCTGTGCTGGTCGCGATCAGTGCCGCGGCGTCTTCCGACCTTCCAACCACAGCAAGCAGGTTTGCCAGGTGGCATGCGGCGAGGTTATGCGTGGTCATGTCGCCCGCGGGGGGCAGCGCTCGAAGTTCCTCAACGCGGCGTAGACCGCGGACCGCATACCCATCCGCGCAGTCGAGGTAGGCAAGCGCGACGGCCGACAGAATTCTCGACTCGAGATCGCCGGTGGATGCGGCGGCGGCCGCCGCGTCGTTGGCTGCCACGGTGTCCTGTCCATGCTGGCCGTACATCGTAAGGTTGTACGCCAGCCATGCGCGGTGCCGTGCCCGGGTGACGTCGCTCAGGTCCGGCAACTGAAGTGCGCGGCGGTTCTCTTCGATGTGTCGCGTCGTCGTATCTGTGATCGCCGTCCGGAGCCGGAGGAGAATCTTGGCCTCTTCTTCGGGCTCCACCGCGGCCGACAGGGTAGTGCTGGCCAACCTTTGCGCCTCCTCATAGCGCGTGGCGCGATTGAGTAGCACGATCGTTTCCGTGACGAGTGGCCCACGCCCCGGGTCTTGCGCAGGCTGAAGCTCCAAAGCGCGCTTGCTCAAATCCGCCGCCGCGCCCGGATCGCTGTTGGCGACGGACTGAGCGGCTTCGCGGAGTGCGGCGATCGCAGCCTGATCGCCCACGTCAGCGCTGCGAGCGAGCTGCGTTGCGACCTCCTCGGGCGCCGCGCCCATGTCGAGCATGACGGTCGCCGATTGCCGCTCCATCGCCCGCCGCAGCGCCCGGGGCAAAGACTGCCGCGTCGCTTCGCGCAGCAGATCATGGCGAAACCTCATCTGCTCACCGTCTTCGATCAGCAGGTCGGCGCGTACCGCCTCCTCCACCGCCGATACCAAAGCGGCCGGTCGGCGTTCCAGCATCGCGGCGAGCAGCCGGGCCGAGAATCGGTCGGGCAGAACTGCCGCTACGCGCACGACTTGGCTCGCAGCGTGCGAGAGCTTGTCGAGTCGTTGCTGCATGGTGTCGCTGAGCCGTCGTGGCAGCGCGTCCCCGGTGGCCACCGCGCGGCCGCCGCTGAGGTCGAGCCTGCCCTCCTCGTGCAGCCCCCGCAGCAGTTCCGTCAGCACGAACGGGTTGCCGTGCGCCTTGTCGGCCAGACTTAGCAGTGACGAATCCGCATTGGCGCGCACGGCGTCCTCCACGATGTCGGCGACTGCGCTCGGTGTCATCGCCGTCAACCGGAGAAACTTGGCATCCTCGCGTTCGAGCGCCGTGAGCGTCTCGCGAACGGCGGGCCCGCCAGCGCCGGTTCGTGCAGTAAACACCCACAGCACCGGGGCATCGGTCCTCGTCGCCAGCGACCGCAGCGCAAGCAGGGTGGCGTTATCGGCCCAGTGGATGTCCTCGAGGAGAATCGCCAAGGGTTTTCGGGACGCTGCCGCATGTATGGCGGCTTGTAAATCGCGCACCACCCAATAGCTCAAGTCGGCCGACGTGCCCAAGCGGCGCAGAGCCTCCGCATCACCGACGGGCGGGTCCGCGCGCAGGGTCGCCATGAACAGCGAGAAAAATGGCACGGTCTGCTGGTACTCGAAGGCCTCGCCGAACAGCGCCCGAACACCGGCCTTTTCGGCGCGCGCCATGACCTCGGTCAACAGACGACTTTTCCCTATCCCGGGCGGCCCCTCGATGACCAAGACGCCCCCGCGCCCCTGAGCGACAGCCGCGACCAGCGCGCCGATCACTTCCTGCTCAGCCGCGCGGCCACGAATCGGCGGTGTGCGTACCTGCCCCGCCGGCCTCGCGGTGGTCACTCAGGCCACCACCCACCGACGTGAAGTGGGTGGGCCGAAGAGGTCCAAGTTGTGGTATCCACAGTCCCCGCCACCGCTAGTGCTGGAAGCCAGTGTAGGCGTGTTCCTCCGCCCCTCGAACTGCGGTTACGCGTTACCTGCGCTACCGCAGCAGCCAAATCGAGCTTGCCGGAATTGCTGGTGACTCGTATACCCGTATCGCCACCTGCGACACCACCGAGGCATCGTCACCATCGCTCGGAGCCGACAACGGTCGCGTCGCCGGACCCCCGCCGGAGGACGAGCCGATTGGTGGCGGTACTTTGCGATACCGTCGTTTGAACGTGCGTCATCATCAAATAGATTGTGGTAGTGGGCAATTCGGACCGCGATGGCCGCTGGTGCCGCGTGGCTACAAACAAGGACCGACAGCCGATGTTGACGACCTGGTGGCCGTCAACCGAAGGACTCGGCTTCAGAACTCACCCGGGTGAAACGACGCGGGGGTGATGACGGCACACCCCGCCCGACTGAAGACTGATGTCAGTTCACACGCCGACATGCGTGGCGCGAAGGTCGTCGCCACGGCGTCAACTCTTTTGCCGGGCAAAGCTGAGGACTGCCCGGGAGGAGCCGTCGAGATTGATCAGGAGAAGGGTCCTACCATGCACTTCGATTCCAAGAAGGTCATCGTCGTCGGCGGCAGCGCCGGTATGGGTCGGCAGGTCGCCGTCGATATAGTGCGCCACGGCGGCAGCGCGGTGATCGTCGGCCGGTCGAAAGACCGCGTGGAAGACACCTTGGCCGAGCTGACCGGCGGCGGTGGTCAAGCTTGGGGTGTCACCGCCGAGCTGACGGATCGCGGTGCGGTCGCCGATGTGCGGCGCGTGCTTTCCGAGGACCACAGCGATGCCACACTGTTGGTGAATGCGGCCGGATTCTTCATCCCGAAGCCGTTTCTCGCGTACGACGCGCAGGATTACGACTCCTACATGGAGCTCAACTATGCCCTGTTTTTCCTGACGCAGACCGTCGTTGAGGGCATGGTCGCCCGCGGTGAGGGCGGGTCCATCGTCAACATCGGCAGCATGTGGGCACACCAGGCGATCGGTCTGACGCCGTCGTCGGGATATTCGATGCAAAAGGCGGGCTTGCATGCGCTGACCCACAACCTGGCGATAGAGCTTGCCGGGCACCAGATACGGGTCAACGCGGTGGCGCCCGCGGTCGTCAAGACACCGCTCTACGAGGGCTTCATCCCCAAAGACGAGATCGACGCCACCTTGGCCACATTCGCGCCGGTGACCCAACTGGCCTCGTCAGACAGCAGATACGTCACCGCGTTAGCGACGTCTGCGGGGGTGCCGACTCGTCCGAGCGGATGAAGCGGCGCGAATGTGGCCAAGGTGGCGTCGATCTCGTCTTTGGGGATGAAGCCCTCGTAGAGCGGTGTCTTGACGACCG
>NZ_LZKK01000177.1 GCF_001672815.1 Mycobacterium sp. E796
TTTCGTCGCCGCGCAACAGCTCGGCGAGCGACGGCTGCGCGTGCGGCGAGGCGACCTGCGGCGGTTCGACGCCGTGCTCGAGGCCGGGGCCGCCCGACATGTAGGAGATCAGCGCCGTGGACAACAGAATCCCGTCCTGCACGGCGTCGACCCGCCGCAGGTCGCCTCGCCGCACGCGCAGCCGTCGCTCGCCGAGCTGTTGCGCGGCTACGAAAAGATCGTCCCGCACTTCGTCAATGCCCTGCAGCCGATCGAATGGCGCTTCACCAACGATCCCTCGTGGGTCATGCGCGACAAGGGCGAGCGCCTGCCCCACAACAGGGTCTGGATGAAGGCGCTGGGTGCGTTGCCCGACGACCCGGTGCTGCACACCGCGACCATGTTGTTCTCCTCGGACACCACGGTGCTGGACTCGGCCATCACCACGCACGGGCTGTCCTGGGGCTTTGACCGCATCTTCGCGGCGTCCGCCAACCATTCGGTGTGGTTCCACCGGCAGGTCGACTTCAACAATTGGGTGTTGTACTCGACGTCCTCGCCGGTGGCCGCGGATTCCCGCGGGCTCGGCACCGGCCATTTCTTCGACCGCTCCGGGCAGGTCGTCGCCACGGTGGTGCAGGAAGGCGTGCTGTTATATTTCCCGTCCTCCGGACGATAGACAGGTCACAGTACGGCATACCCGCAGGAAAACGGCCTGATTTGCGCCCACCACGGCCGCGATCGGGCGTAAGTTCCAATCAGCCGGGTATTCGGTGCGAGGGGTGGAAACAAGCCGCCCGAGCTGGACTTTCGCATCGGGAGGTGACAGTGGACGGACCGGTCGACGTCGCGGCCAAATCGCGCGCGCGGGAACGCGTTGTCGTCCACGTCGATTCGCTGGCGGCCCGCTGGATCGGGGCGTTGGCCCTGGTCTGCGCCGCGGGCTGGCTGATCGTCATATTGGCCCGCCACCACGAACAGCCGTACTGGCATTACGCCGACCGGCTGGGCTGGTCGCTGACGGTTCTGGGCGCGGTGGCGTTCATCGCCCGCGGCATCTTCCTGGGTCGTCCGGTCACGGCCGTGCATGCCGTCGCCGCCGCGCTTTTCGTGGTGGCGGGCCTCGGCGCACACGTGCTGTCCTTCGACCTGCTCGGAGACCTGCTGATCGTCAGCTCCGGGGTGGCGCTGATGTGGCCGACGACGGCGCACCCGCGACCCGAGGACCTGCCCCGCATTTGGGGGCTGATCAACGCCAGCGCCGACGACCCGCTGGCCCCGTTCGCCATGCAGACCGGCAAGTGCTACCACTTCACCGCGGACGGCACCGCGGCGCTGGCGTATCGGACCCGGCTGGGATACGCCGCGGTCGGCGGGGACCCCGTCGGCAACGAAGAGAAATTCCCCGAGCTGGTCGCCGACTTCGCCGCCATGTGCCACGCCCACGGCTGGCGGATCGCGGTGGTGGGTTGCAGCGAACGCCGGCTCGGGTTGTGGAAAGACCCGGCGGTGATCGGCCAAACGTTGCGCGCCATACCGATCGGCCGCGATGTCGTCGTCGACGTGGCGAGCTTCGAGATGGTGGGACGCAAGTTCCGCAACCTGCGCCAGGCCGTGAAGCGCACCCACAACTGCGGCATCACCACCGAGATCGTGGCCGAGCAGGAGCTCGACGACAAGCTGCTCGCCGAGCTCACCGACGTGGTGCGCGCGTCGCCCAGCGGGGCCCACGCCGACCGCGGCTTCTACATGAATCTCGACGGCGTGCTCGAGGGCCGGTTCCCCGGGATACAACTGATCATCGCCCGCGACGCATCCGGGCGGGTACAGGGCTTCCATAGGTACGCGACGGCCGGTGGCGGCAGCGACATCAGCCTCGACGTGCCGTGGCGTCGCCGCGGGGCCCCCAACGGCATCGACGAACGGCTCAGCGTGGACATGATCATGACCGCGAAAGAAGCTGGCGCGCAACGGGTATCGCTGTCGTTCGCGGCATTCCCGGAAATCTTCGAGGACAAGGACCGCGGCCGGGTGCAGCGCGTGTTCTATCGGTTGATCCATGTGCTCGACCCGCTGATCGCGCTCGAGTCGCTGTACCGCTACGTGCGGAAGTTCCACTCCATGGACGCGCGGCGGTACGCCGTGATCTCGATGACCCAGCTGGTCCAGTTGGTGTTCGTGTTGTTGACGCTGGAGTTCACGCCGCGCCGGCGGCACCTGTAGGTTTCAACCTTGGTGTCACGGCGCGGTCCCTCGACCTGCGGTGATCGCCTCACGTCTAATTTCAGGAGGGTAGATCGCTTGTCGCATCATTATTCCGGCCCTCAATTCGGCTTTCCCAACGGCGATGCCCGACTGGATTTCAATGACCTCTTTGCCTTTCCCAAGCCGGGCGATGTCGGCAAATCCATCCTGATAATGAACGTCCACGCCTCGTCCAGCTTGGAACCGCCCGAGCCGACAACTTCGATTCCCTTCGCTCCGAACACATTCTATGAATTTAGGATCGACAGCAATGGGGACAACATCGCAGATCTAACCTACCGGCTGGTTTTCTCGCCGTTCACCGCAGACGGGCAGACGGCCACCCTCAGCTTGATCACCGGCCCGGCACCTGCAACGGCAGCGGCCGAGGGAGAATTGCTCATCGACGGCGCCGCAGTCTCTTTAGATCGGGAAGCGACGATCACCGAAGGGGCCGGACATCGCCTCTTCGCGGGCTGGAGGAGCGACCCCTTTTTCTTTGACCCTCCCGGCGCCCTCAACGGATTCCGATTCACCGAAGACTTCTTCGCCGACAAAGACGTGTGCAGTATCGTGCTCGAGGTCCCGAACTCTGTCTTGGGGCCGGGCACTGTCGGCCTTTGGGCGCGGACGTTGACCGGCGTGAACGGACGCTGGGTCGCGGTGGACCGGGGCGCACTAGCCGCACAATCCGTCTTCCTCACGGGCGAGCAGAGGGAAGCCTACCTTGCCGCCGAACCGGCAGATGATGCGAATTTCGTCGCCACTTTTGCGCATTCGTTGGAGCACTCCGGAGGATACACACCCGAGGAGGCGCAGCGGGTCGCCAAAACCCTTCTGCCGGATATTCTTCCCTTCGACAATACGCATGAAGCGTCATATCCCCACAATGGCAGAACGCTAACCGACGATGTCATGCGAGTCTTCCTGCCGATCCTCACCAACGACGCCGTGACGACACATGGTTTGCGTCCCCACGACGACCTGCTCGATGTTTTCCCGTATCTTGGGCCGCCGCACACCGCGTTCGCGGCACGGCCCGCCCCGTAGGCGCGACCCGGCCGGGAAATTCTGGATAACGGAAGGTGCCCTGGCCAACGCCAGCGCCGAGCAACGACAGCTGTGATGTCGAAAAACCGCCAGCACTGATCGTCGGCGGCCTGTTGGCTGGACTCATGGCAGAAACGGTGGGTGTGCGCGATGACGCCATGCGCGAGCTGATTTCGAGCCTGTCCACGTTGCAGGCGACCGCGCCGACGTGGTGTGCGGGGTGGAGCGCGCACGAGCTCGCCGCCCATGTCGCGGCCGCCGCGGAGGAACGCGCCAATCTGATCGAGGCGTTGTCCGTCGAGGCTGCGCGATCCGAAGGCCGACGCTGAGACCGTCGAGGATCTGCTGCGCGGCCTGAGTTCGGATCAATGAGATCCGACGGGAATCCCCGCCCGGTCCAACTGCGTTGGTAGCGACGTGCCTACCGGAATCATCATTA
Organism: Mycobacterium sp. E796; assembly: GCF_001672815.1. Taxonomy (GTDB): domain Bacteria; phylum Actinomycetota; class Actinomycetes; order Mycobacteriales; family Mycobacteriaceae; genus Mycobacterium. The sequence continues at coordinate 3,713 of NZ_LZKK01000177.1, forward strand.
TGCCCAGCCCAAATGCCCTCAATCTCGTCGACGACGCGATCGAACAATCCGAACGCGCATACGAACTGGGCGTCCGCCAGATTTGGTTAGCCCAGCAGTCTCACTACGACGCGATCGCGTTGGCCGGTCTGATTGGCGGAGCCGTGCCCGGGCTCGGGGTGGGGACCTCCGTGGTGCCGATCAACCCGCGCCACCCGCTCATCGTCGCTTCGCTCGCGCAGACGGCACAGGCCGCCTCGCACGGCAACTTCAGCCTCGGCCTCGGCCTGGGCGCCCGAGCGTTGGAACGCCAGACGTTCGGAACCGACTGGTCGAATACCATTCAGCGGTTGCGCGAACATCTCACCATCCTGCGCGCCGTCTTCGATACCGGCAGCGTCAACGCCCACGGCAGCGAACTGACCGCCAACCCGCCGTTTCCGGTGGCGGTGGCGGGCGGCACGCCCGTGCCGGTGTATGTGGCCGCGATGGGGCCCAAGGCGTTGCGCGTCACCGGCGAGCTTGCCGACGGCACGCTGCCCTACCTGGCCGGGCCGCGCACGATCGAGGAATTCATCGCGCCGGCGATCAACAAGGCGGCCGCCGATGCGGGCCGCCCCTCGCCGCGCATCGTCGCCGCGGTTCCCGTTTTGCTGTCCGACGACATCGACGCCGCACGCGCGAATGCCGCCGAGCAGCTCAGCTTCTACGCGACCATTCCGTCGTATCGGAATGTCATTGCTCGAGAGGGGGCCGATAGCGTCGTCGACCTCGCCGCGATCGGCAAGGCGGAATCGGTCCTGCGCCAGCTGCGCCGCTACTTGGATGCGGGCGCGACGGACATCGTCATCAGCCCGGTGGACCGCTCGGAATCGGTTGACCGAGAGGCGCTCTGGGAAGTTGCCGCGTCGCTGTGAGCGACAGCGCCCGACAGCCAATCCCGTTGGGCAAGTGGTGAGTAGCCACCACGACAGTCCGGTCGGCGGACATGAGGCCATTCGGGCCCAATAGATCGCGAAGGATCGGTTCGGCGTCGGCCGCGTCGAGGTGCTCGGTCGGCTCGTCGAGCAACACGATCCGGGCGGGCGAGATCACGGCGCGGGCCAACAGCAGCCGTCGGCGCTGACCCGCCGAAACCGCCTGCGCGCCACCGGTCAACACCGTGGACAGGCCGTCGGGCAGGCCGGCGAGCCAGCCGCCGAGGCCGACCGCCTCCAGCGCCGCCGTCAGCTCCTCGTCGCCGCAGTCCCCGCGGGCAACCAGCAGATTGTCGCGGACGGTGGTGGCGAAGACGTGCGCGTCCTCGGCGAAAAAGCTCACCGCCCTGTGCAATTCGTCTTCGTCGAAGCGGGCGATGTCGGTGCCGTCTAGTAGCACTCGCCCGTCCAGCGGGGGCAGCAGCCCGGCGAGCGTCATCAGCAGCGTCGTCTTGCCCGAGCCGCTGGCGCCCGTGACGGCCAGCCGGGCGCCCGGTGGTAGCCCGAGCTCCACCCGGGTGAGCCGGACCGCGTTCGGGTGGCCGTAACAGACATCGGCCTCCAGGGCGCCGGTGCGGGCGGGCACCGGCGCGCCGCCGTCCTTTAGTTGGTCCGGGGGAGCCAGGTCCAGGAGGCGACGCGCCGCGATCCGTGACCGGGTCAGCTGGACGGCGGCGGCCGGCAGCGCCGTCGTCGCCTCGAACGCGGACAGCGGCAACAGCATCAGGACGGCCAACGTGGTGGGCGCGACCGTGTGCGCCAACCCGATCCCGGCCGCCACCGCGCCCAGCACGCTGGCGCCGATCGCCGCCGTGGGCATCGCCTCGGCGATGGCCGCCGGTTGCGCCGCTGCGTCGAGGGCCTCGGCCCAGGCGCGGTGGCGGCGTTGCGCATCGGCGATGACGGCGGGCAGGGCGCCCGCGACGCGCAGCTCCGGGGCGTGTTCGAGGGCGACCATCGCCGACGTATCGCGGTCCGAATGATGTTGGCGGGCAACCTCTTCCTGCGTCGCGGCGGCCTTGCCCGCCAGCCGCGGGGCAACGTAGCCGGCGATCAGCAGGCACGCCGCCAGCACCGCCGCGGCCGGCAGCGAGATGGCCGCGACGACCGCCGTCGCCGCCAGCGCGAGCACCGCGGCGACGGCGATCGGCACCACCGCGCGCACCAGCACGTTGGCCAGCTCGTCGACGTCGGCACCCACCCTGGCCACCAGCTCACCGCTGTGCAGGCGGACGGCGGTCGCCGCGGGGCCGCGGGCGAGCCGGTGATAGATCTGTGCGCGCGCCGTCCCGCCCGCCCGCAGCGCGGTGTCGTGGGTGGCCAGCCGCTCGCAGTAGTGCAGCACGCCCCGGGAAATCGCGAACGTGCGCACGGCCACGACGGCGACGGACAGGTCCACCACCGGCGGCATCTGCCAGGCCCGCGTAATCAGCCACGCCGACACCCCGGCCAGCGCCAGGGCGCTGCCCAGCGACAGCACGCCCAGCCCGATGGCCGCGAGCATTCGTGGCACCCGCGGGCGCAGCAGGCTCTCGCTGGCCAGGAGGAGATCAGACCGCGGCATGGCGGACCTCCGCGTCGGCGACCACCTCGACGACCCGGTCACCGATTGCGACGACGGGCTCGCGGTGCCCGACGACCACCACCGTCGCACCGGAGCGCGCGCGCTCAACGATGGCCCGCAACACAAGCTGTTCGGTGCGCGCGTCCAGGTGCGCAGTCGGCTCGTCGAGCAGCAGCACCGGGGCCGCCGAGCCGAGCGCCCGGGCCAGGCCGAGCCGTTGGCGCTGGCCCAGCGACAACCCGACGCCGCCGCGGCCGAGCACGGTTTCCAGCCCGTCGGGCAGGTTGGCCAGCACCGCATCGAAACCCGATGCGGCGCAGGCCTCGTCGAGGTCGTCGAGCGTTCCCAGCAGGTTCAGGTTGTCCCGCACGGTGCCCGGGACGAGGACCGGCCGCTGCGGCAGCCAGGACAGCTGTCGCCACCACGCGGCGCGGTCCAGGTCGGCGACGTCGACCCCGGCCACGGTGATCCGGCCGAAGGACGGCGCGGTGAGGCCGGCGATCACCTGCAGCGTGGTGCTCTTGCCGGCGCCGTTGTGACCGGTCAGCACCGTGACCCGACCGGGCTCGAGCACCGCGGTCAGGTCGCGGGGCGCGTGGCCGTCGCGGCCCAGCACGCTGAGGTCCTCGATACGGATCTGCTCGCCCCGGGCGTCCACCGTCTGGCTACGCGCCGTCATGTCCGCGGGCTCGCCGATGAGGGCGAACGCCTTGTCGGCGGCGGTCCTACCCTCCTGGGCCGCATGGAATTCCACGCCGATGCGCCGAAGTGGCCAGTAGACGTCGGGCGCCAGCAGCAGCACGGTCAGGCCGGTGGTCAGGGTCATCTCGCCGAACAGCAGGCGAAGGCCGATGCCGACCGCGATCAGCGCCACGCCGAGCGTGGCCAGCAATTCGAGCACCAGCGCCGACAGGAAGGCGATCCGCAGTGTCGCCATCGCCGAACGTCGATGCGCCGCGGCCAGTTCGGCGATCCGGTGTTCCGGGCCGCGGCCCCGGCCCAGCGCGCGCAGCGTCGGGATGCCGGCGATCAGGTCCAGCAGCCGGGCCTGCAGGGTCGTCATGGCCTCCAGCGCCGCCGCCGATCGCTCGGCGGTCGCCAGCCCGATCAGCACCATGAACACCGGTATCAGCGGCAGCGTGATCAACACGATCACCATCGATTTCGGGTCGTAGAGCGCGATCACGGCGACGGTCGCCGGGGTCAAGATCGCGGCGAGCAGCAAGGTGGGCAGGTATCCGGTGAAGTAGGGCCGCAACCCGTCCAGGCCACGCGTCACCACGACGGCGGCGGCATCCCGCTGCGCGGCGAGTTCTGCCGGTTGCCGGGCGGTCACCGCGGTCAGCACCTGCCCGTTGAGGTCGGCGATGACCGCGCCGGCCCCGCGCTGCCCCAGACGGGCCTGCAACCAGTGCGTCACCGTGCGAACGACCCACAGCGCCAACAGGATTGACAGGGGAGCCAGCCAGGCGCGCAAGCCACGCGCTGGGTGATCGCCGATGACGCGGGCCACGACGCCGGCCAGGGCGATCGCCGAGCCGATCGCGCAGCCGGAGATCACCACCCCGCAACCCACCGCGGCGACCAGGTAGCGCCGCAACGCGCTCGACGCCCGCCACAGCCGCGGGTCCAGCGGCGCTCGTGATGCGGTTGCGCTCAGGACGCACGCCTCGCCAGGCCGACGGGGGCCGGTATCCGCTCGGACGAGATCCGTTGCCGGAACACCCAATACGTCCACGCCTGGTACACGACCGTCAGCGGCGCCATGATCGCCGTCACCCAGGTCATGATCTTCAGGGTGTAGGGGGTCGACGAGGCGTTGTAGATCGTCACGCTCCACTGGCTGTTCAGCGTCGAGGGCACCAGGTTCGGGTACAACGAGCCGAACAACAGAATCACCACGGCCGCCACCACCAGGGCGGTACTGGCGAAGGCCCAGCCCTCCGACGCGCGCCGCCACACCAGCAGCACGGCCGCCAGCTGGGCGACGACCGCGACCCCCAGCACGATCCAGGTCCAGCCCTTGCCGTACGCCAGCTGCGTCCAAAGCCCAAAGGCCGCAACCAGTCCCGTGGCAGGCAACGACAACCACACCGCGAACCGGTGCGCTTCGTCCCGGATGGTGCCCGAGGTCTTCAACCCGACGAACACCGCGCCGTACTGCAGGAACAGCCCGGCGGTGGCCAGGCCGCCCAGCAGCGTGTAGGGGTTGAGCACATCGGTGATCGACAGGTTGATGTGGCCGGCGGCGTCCACGGGCAGCCCGCGGACGAGGATGGCGAAGGCGACGCCCCACAGGATGGCGGGCAGCCACGACCCGGCGGCGATCCCGAAATCGGCCCAGCGGCGCCATTTCGTGTCGTCGATCTTGCCGCGCCATTCGATCGACACGGAGCGCACGATCATGCCGAACAGGATCGCGAGCAGCGGCAGGTACAGGGTGGAGAACACGGTGGCATACCAGCCGGGGAAGGCGGCGAACATCGCCGCGCCAGCCGTGATCAGCCAGACCTCGTTGCCGTCCCACACCGGCCCGATGGTGTTGAGCGCCGTGCGGCGATGCAGCTCCGGGTCGCCCACGCCGAAGCGGGCGAACGGTTCCATCAGCATGCCCACGCCGAAGTCGAAGCCCTCGAGGATGAAGAAACCGAGGAACAGCATCGCGATGATGCCGAACCACAACTGTTGCAATGCCACCGGTCAGCTCCTTAGTACGCGAACGAAAGTGGCGCCACGTCGTCCTCGCTGGGCGCTCGGGGCGGTGCCGGTTCGGCGTCGTGTTCCTGTGGGCCCGCAGCGACGTAGCGCCTGAGCAGGTAGGACCAGATGACCGCGAGCACCGCGTAGACGAGGGTGAAGGTCACCAGGGATGTGACCACCATTCCGGGAGCGTGATTGGAGACGGCTTCGTGGACGGTAAACCTCACCTGTTGATCGCCGGTCGGGTTCGGAACGACGATCCAGGGCTGGCGGCCCATTTCGGTGAACACCCACCCGGAGATGTTGGCCAGGAACGGCGTTGGAATGGTCAGCAGCGCAAACCACGAGAACCAGCGCTGGTTGGGCACCCGGTCGCCGCGGGTGAACCACAACGTCGCGAGCGCGAACAGCACCGGAATGGCGAGGAATCCGATCATCGCGCGGAATGACCAGTAGGTGACGAAAAGATTGGGCCGGTAGTCGTTCGGCCCGAATCTGTGCTCGAAGTCCTGCTGGATGTTGCGCACACCTTGCAACGTGACACCGCTGGTCTTGCCCTCGGCCAGGAACGGCAACACGTACGGCACCTCGATCACGCGGGTGATGCTGTCGCAGTTGTTGTGCGTGCCGACGGTCAGGATCGAGAAGTTCGGATCGGATTCGGTGCTGCACAACGATTCCGCAGACGCCATCTTCATCGGCTGCTGAACGAACATCAGCTTGCCCTGGCGGTCGCCGGTGAAGAACAGCCCGACTGCGGCGAGCAGCACCACCCAGCAGCCCAGGATGGCCGCGGGGCGAAACAGGTTGCGGGCGTCGGCTTCGGAGAGGGCGGATGCCGGATTGCGCGAACGGATCAGCCACCACGCGCTGACGGCGGCGACGAAAGTTCCGGCGGTTAGTAGCGCCCCCGTCACGGTGTGCGAAAACGCTGCCAGCGCGGTGTTATTGGACAGCAGCGCGAAGATGCTGTTCAGCTCGGCGCGGTGCGTCGTCGGGTTGTAGTGCGCGCCGACCGGGTGCTGCATGAACGAGTTCGCCACGATGATGAAGAACGCGGAGACGTTGACACTGATCGCGACGATCCAGATGCAGGCCAGGTGTAGCAGCCGCGGCAGCCGGCTCCAGCCGAAGATCCACAACCCGATGAAGGTGGACTCGAAGAAGAAGGCGAACAGACCCTCCATCGCAAGCGGGGCGCCGAAGATGTCGCCGACGAATCGCGAGTACTCGCTCCAGTTCATCCCGAACTGAAATTCCTGGACGATGCCGGTGGCTACGCCGATGGCGAAGTTGATCAGGAACAGCTTGCCGAAGAACTTGGTCAGCCGGTACCAGGCGGTGTTGCCGGTTGCGACCCACACCGTCTGCATGACGGCCAGCAGGGGAGCCAAGCCGATGGTGAGCGGCACGAAGATGAAGTGGTAGACGGTGGTGATACCGAACTGCCACCGCGAAATATCGACGACATTCATCTGTCATCTCCCTACTGCGGGTATCTACGACGCAGTGTAGTAGTTAGGCAGCGCTGGCGCCACGCGCCAGTTCTTTAGAAGCCTTGCGAATGCCGAACGACGACACAATCTCGAAAACGCCGATTACCACGAACCAGACGCCGACCACTATCGCCAGGGTGACGATCGAGTCGAACGGCGACGCCAGGACCACGATTCCGGCGAGCAGGCTGATCACGCCGATGAAGATCGACCAGCCCCGGCCCGGCAGCGCCGGATCGCTGATAGCCGAGACCGTCGTGGCCACCCCGCGGAAGATGAACCCGATGCCAATCCAGATGGCCAGCAACAGAACTGCGTATCCCTGACCGAAATGCCGAAATGCCAAGACCGCCAAGATGAGTGACGCCGCGCCGCTGATGAACAACAAGATCCGGCTTCCCGCCGAGACATGCAGGCTGAACGCGAAGATCACCTGCGCGGCACCGGTGATCAACAGATAGATGCCGAACGCGACGGCGGCAGCGAGAATGGATATTCCCGGCCAGGCCAGGATCACGGCGCCGACGACGAGCGACAGGATTCCGGAGGCCAGCGCGGATTTCCACAAGTGCGGCAACAAGCTTGGGACAGGGGCGGTTCCAGCTGTAGTTTGCATGGCCGAAGTCTGACACAAACCGCGGACCGGGGGATAGGGACTTTCGGCTCAGACGCGCGCGGTGCGCGGTTCCTCGGCGGACAGGTTGGTGGGCTCCTCGGTTGCCTTGCGCCCGATCAGGTACCAGGTTCGCATTGGGCCCTTGCCCTTGACCTCGATGCTGCCCCGCTCCTGCAGCACGAACTCGTCTTTGAGGCGCTCGTACATCGCCTCAGGCAGCTGGATCCGGCCCACCGAGTCGGTGGATTCCATCCGGGAAGCGACGTTGACCGCGTCCCCCCACACGTCGTAGAAGAACCGGCGCGAGCCGACGACGCCGGCGACCACCGGCCCACAGGCCATGCCCACCCGCAGGGGGATCGGCTCACCGTGCGGATCCCTCAGTCCCGCTGCGACATTGGCCATGTCGAGCGCGAAATCCGCCAGCGCGCGGGAATGGTCGGGCCGCGACCGCGGCACGCCGCTGACCACCATGTACGAATCGCCGCTGACTTTGATCTTCTCCAGGCCGTGCTTGTCCACGAGGGCGTCGAACGCTCCGTACAGGCGGTCGAGGAAGCGCACCAGGTCGGCCGGCGGCGTGCTGCTGGCGCGCTCGGTGAACCCGACGATGTCGGCGAACAGCACCGAGGCGTCGTCGTACTTGTCGGCGATGACGTTGCGGTCGGGCTCCTTGAGGCGCTCGGCGACGCTGGCGGGCAACATGTTCTCCAGCAGCGTCTCCGAGCGCTCGTACTGGGCTTCCATGACCGCCTCGGCACGGGCGGTGTCCCGCAGCGCGAACCAGACTGTCACGACCACCATCACGACGCTGGAGACTGTGGTGACGACGAAGCCCGCCGACGTGGCCCAAGCCGGCTGCAGCCCGGTGTTGCGCGGGACCAGAAACTCGACCGCGATGATCAGGCCGGCGGCGATGGCGGCCAGCACCGACGCCAACACGATATGTTCGATGCCCAGCACCAGCACGACGATGCATGCGCCGACCAGGAAGAAGAACTGCGATCCGGAACCGGTGCCCACGTCCAGGCAGCTGGCGAAGATGGAGACGTAGGCCGCGCCGATAAAGGTAAGCGGCGCAACCAGTTCCCCGAATCGCTGCAGCCAGGGCACCATCGAGAAGACCATGGCGCCGGCGATGTTGATCGAGCTGACCTGCCAGGTCCAGGAATCGGTCGCGATCTGCACGAGCACGAAGCTCACGCTCACCATCACCGCCAGCCACGAGGTGATCATGAGGATCCGGCCCCGGCGCGCGGCGCTGGCGGCGTAATGCTGATTGCGGTCGCGCGTCTGCGCCCGCACCGCGGCGACGCAGTCCGGGCTGTTCGACGAGCCTTCTGACCGGGGTGGGGCTCCGCATTTCTTCGCGCCCACGTTCAAAGCCTAACCGTTGACCTCGTCATTTGTCGGGTGCCCGGTCAACATCGACGGTGAGCCAGTCCGATGGCGGGTGTGGCGCCAGCGAGCCGTTGGGCATGATGTGCTGCACCGGGTGTCCGTCTCGGGTGGCCAGGTCGGCGATCATGCGGCGGTGACAGCGCCACCAGGTCGGCTCGCCGCACATGATGGCCACGTCGCCGGCTTCGGCGTCGTGCAGCAGCCGCTCGTATGCCGCCCGGAACTCCGGCGTGCGGGTATGCGCTGCGTAGTTGGCGAACGCCGGGTTCTCCCACCACTGGTCGCGCGGTAGCCGGGCGGCCGGCGGCTTGCGTCGCCCACCGAGGTCCGGCTCGTGCCGATAGGCGATCCCAGCGGCGTTGAGCCAGCCCGGCATCGCGTCCTTGGACACGTCGGGATTGCGCCGCGAGCCGGGGAAACTGCGGACGTCGACCAGCAGCGTGATGCCGTGCCGGCGAAGTGCGGCGGCGAGTTCGTCGGCGGTCTTCGCACCGTGTCCGATGGTGTACAGCATTTGAGAGGAGTGCCCTCGGTGGGATTCGAACCCACACTGGACGGGTTTTGAGTCCGTTTCCTCTGCCAGTTGGGATACGAGGGCGAGCAGCCTCCCACCATAGAGGATCGGTGCGCCGATCCATTCTCACCGCCCCCGAGTTCGCTGGTGGCGGGGGTGCACGACACAATGTCCGTCATGACAGGCCCCAAGACCGACACCGACGCCGCTGTGCCGCGCCGGGTCCTGATCGCGGAAGACGAAGCGCTCATCCGACTAGACCTGGCCGAGATGCTCCGAGAGGAGGGCTACGAGATCGTCGGCGAGGCGGGCGACGGCCAGGAGGCCGTCGAACTCGCCGAGCGCCACAAGCCGGACCTGGTGATCATGGACGTGAAGATGCCACGCCGTGACGGCATCGACGCCGCCTCGGAGATAGCCAGCAAGCGCATCGCGCCGATCGTGGTGCTGACCGCGTTCAGCCAGCGCGACCTGGTCGAGCGTGCCCGCGACGCCGGCGCGATGGCCTACCTGGTGAAGCCGTTCACGATCAGCGACCTGATCCCGGCGATCGAATTGGCGGTCAGCCGGTTCGCCGAGATCACCGAGCTGGAACGCGAAGTGGCGACGCTGTCCGACCGGCTAGAGACCCGCAAGCTCGTCGAGCGCGCCAAGGGCCTGCTGCAGACCAAGCAGGGCATGACCGAGCCCGAGGCTTTCAAATGGATCCAGCGCGCGGCCATGGACCGGCGGACCACCATGAAGCGGGTGGCCGAGGTGGTCTTGGAAACCCTGGGCGACGCGCCCAAAGAGGCTTCCGAATAGCGTGCGGTGACGGCTTTGCGTGTGCGTCCAGGGCGGGGAAACCGCCTTGGCACGCGACGGCCAACCGCGTCGAGACTGCGCTCAGATCGCGAATTTTGGCGATTCGACGCTCTGGTTGCATTCTCGGCGTAACCGAGCGAGCTAGCGGGCGACGATCACCGACGAGCCGTGGCCGAACAGGCCCTGGTTGGCGGTGACACCGACGGTCGCGCCCTCCACTTGCCGGCCGGTGGCCTGGCCGCGCAGCTGCCAGGTCAACTCGCAGACCTGCGCGATCGCCTGGGCGGGGATGGCCTCCCCGAAGCACGCCAGCCCGCCGGACGGGTTGACGGGGACCTTGCCGCCGATGGTGGTGGCGCCGCTGCGCAGCAGCGCCTCGGCCTCGCCCTTGGCGCACAGCCCCAGGTGTTCGTACCAGTCCAGCTCCAGCGCGGTGGACAGGTCATAGACCTCGGCCAGGCTGACGTCCTCGGGCCCGATGCCCGCCTCGGCGTACGCGGCGTCGAGGATCTGGTCCTTGAACACCCGCTCCGGCGCGGGCACCGCCGCGGTGGAATCCGTTGCGATATCGGGTAATTCGGGCAGGTGCTGCGGGTAGCGCGGTGTCACGGTGCTGACCGCGCGCACCGACGGGACGCCGTCGAGCGATCCGAGGTGCTTGCGGGCGAAGTCGGCGCTGGCGACGATCAGCGCGGCGGCGCCGTCGGACGTGGCGCAGATGTCGAGCTGCCGCAGCGGGTCGGCCACCACGGGGCTGGCGAACACGTCGTCGACCGAGGATTCCTTGCGGTAGCGGGCATTTGGGTTCTGCAGGCCGTGCCGGGAGTTCTTCACCTTCACCTGTGCGAAGTCCTCGGGCGTGGCGCCGTAGAGGTCCATCCGGCGCCGCGCCAGCAGCGCGAAGTACACCGGGTTCATCGCCCCGATGAGGTGGAACCGCTGCCAGTCGGGGTCGTTCTTGCGCTCCCCTCCGACTGGGGCGAACGCGCCCTTCGGGGTGGTGTCGGCGCCGATCACCAGCGCGACGTCGCAGAAGCCGGCCAGGATCTGCGCCCGGGCGCTCTGCAGCGCCTGCGAGCCGCTGGCGCACGCGGCGTAGCTGGAGCTGACCGGGACCCCGTTCCAGCCCAGCTTCTGCGCGAACGTCGACCCGGCGATGAAACCGGGATAGCCGTTGCGGATGGTGTCGGCCCCGGCGACCAGCTGGATCTGCCGCCAGTCCAGGCCGGCCTCGGCCAGCGCGGCCCGCGCGGCGACGACGCCGTATTCGGTGAAGTCGCGGCCCCACTTGCCCCAGGGGTGCATGCCGGCGCCGAGGATGTACAGCGGTTCAGGGCTCATGACGAGATCCTCCACGCATAGACGAGGCGCTCGACGCCGTCGTCGTCGGTATACAGCGGCATGGTGGTCAGCTCCATCTCCATGCCGACCTTCAAATCCTCGGCCAGCGTGCCCTCGACGACCTTGCCCAGCACGATCAGCCCCTCCTCGGCCAGCTCCACCGCCGCGATGGCGAACGGCTCGAAAGGGTCAGGGGCGGGGTAGGGCGCCGGCGGCGGATACCGGTTTTCGGTGTAGCTCCACAGCGTCCCCCGGGTCGACAAGGCGACGGGCTCGAGCGTGTCGCTGGCGCACGCCGGGTTGGGGCAATTGTTCTCGCGCGGCGGGAACACGTAGGTGCCGCACTCGGGGCATTTGCTGCCGATCAGATGGGCGCTACCGGCGGCATCGGTGGCGAACCATCCGTCGATCGCGGGTTGTTGGCTGGTGACCTCGGGCACCCGCCAACACTACCAAGCGCTTGTTTGGGGGCGCCAGGCTTCGTCACACCGGGTGCCTAGAGTGAATGCGTGCCCGCCGCCACCCCTCAGAAAACCGAGGAACAAACCAAACCGACACTCATGCTCTTGGACGGCAATTCGCTGGCGTTCCGGGCGTTCTACGCGCTGCCGGCCGAGAACTTCAAGACCCGCGGCGGGCTGACCACCAACGCGGTCTACGGCTTCACCGCCATGCTGATCAACCTGCTGCGCGACGAGGCGCCGACGCACATCGCCGCGGCGTTCGACGTTTCGCGGCAGACCTTCCGCTCCGAGCGCTACCCCGAATACAAGGCCAACCGGTCGTCGACGCCGGACGAATTCCACGGTCAGATCGACATCACCAAGGAAGTGCTCAACGCGCTGGGCATCACGGTGCTCTCGGAGCAGGGCTTCGAGGCCGACGACCTCATCGCGACGCTGGCCACCCAGGCCGAGAACGAGGGCTACCGCGTGCTGGTGGTCAGCGGTGATCGCGACTCCCTGCAGCTGGTCAGCGACGACGTCACGGTGCTGTACCCGCGCAAGGGCGTCAGCGAACTGACCCGCTTCACCCCCGAGGCCGTCGTGGAAAAGTATGGGCTGACCCCGCAGCAGTACCCCGACTTCGCGGCGCTGCGCGGCGATCCCAGCGACAACCTGCCCGGCATTCCCGGGGTGGGGGAGAAGACCGCCTCGAAGTGGATCGCCGAATACGGCTCCCTGCAGGCGCTTGTCGACAACGTCGACTCGGTCCGCGGCAAGGTGGGCGACGCGCTGCGCGCCAACCTGGCCAGCGTCATCCGCAACCGCGAGCTCACCGACCTGGTCAAGGACGTGCCGCTGGCCCAAACCCCGGACACGCTGCGGCTGCAGCCCTGGGACCGCGACCAGATCCATCGGCTGTTCGACGATCTGGAGTTCCGGGTGCTGCGCGACCGGCTGTTCGAGACCCTGGTCGCCGTCGAGCCCGAGGTCGACGAGGGCTTCGACGTGCGCGGCGACGCGCTCGAGCCCGGCACCGTCGGGCAGTGGCTGGCCGCGCACGCCGGCGACGGGCGCCGGGCGGGCCTGGCCGTCGCGGGCACCCACCTGCCGCACGGCGGGGACGCCACCGGGCTGGGCATCGCCGCCGCCGACGGCGACGGCGCCTACATCGACACCGCGACGCTGACCCCCGCCGACGACGCCGCGCTGGCGGCCTGGCTGGCCGACCCGGCGAAACCCAAAGCGCTGCACGAGGCCAAGCTCGCCATCCACGACCTGGCCGGCCGCGGCTGGACGCTGAACGGCGTCACCTCCGACACCGCGCTGGCCGCCTACCTGGTGCGCCCGGGGCAGCGCAGCTTCACCCTCGACGACCTGTCGCTGCGTTACCTGCGTCGCGAGCTGCGCGCGGAAACCCCCGAGCAGCAACAGCTTTCGTTGCTCGACGACATAGAGGGCGTGGACGAGCAAGCCGTCGCGACCCTGATCCTGCGGGCCCGGGCCGTCGTCGACCTGGCCGACGCGCTGGACGCCGAGCTGGATCGCATCGACTCGACCGCGCTGCTGGGTGAGATGGAGCTGCCGGTGCAACACGTGCTGGCCGAAATGGAAAGTGCCGGCATCGCCGTCGATCTGCGACTGCTGGGCGAGCTGCAAAGCCAGTTCGCCGACCAGATCCGCGACGCCGCCGAGGCCGCCTACGCCGTGATCGGCAAGCAGATCAACCTGGGCTCGCCCAAGCAGTTGCAGGTGGTGCTGTTCGACGAGCTCGGGATGCCGAAGACCAAGCGCACCAAGACCGGATACACCACCGACGCCGACGCCCTGCAGTCGCTGTTTGACAAGACCGGCCATCCGTTCCTGCAGCACCTGCTAGCCCACCGCGACGTCACCCGGCTCAAGGTCACCGTCGACGGGCTGCTGAACTCGGTGGCCGCCGACGGCCGCATCCACACCACGTTCAACCAGACCATCGCGGCGACCGGCCGGCTGTCGTCGACCGAGCCCAACCTGCAGAACATCCCGATCCGCACCGAGGAAGGCCGCCAGATCCGGGACGGGTTCGTCGTCGGCAAGGGCCCCGACTTTTCCTACGAAGAGCTGATGACCGCGGACTACAGCCAGATCGAGATGCGGATCATGGCGCACCTGTCGAAAGACGAAGGGCTCATCGAAGCCTTCAACACCGGGGAGGACCTGCACTCGTTCGTCGCGTCGCGGGCGTTCGGGGTGCCGATCGAGGAGGTCACCCCCGAGCTGCGCCGCCGCGTCAAGGCGATGTCGTACGGGCTGGCCTACGGGTTGAGCGCCTACGGCCTGTCCCAGCAGCTGAAGATCTCCACCGAGGAAGCCAAGGAACAGATGGACGCCTACTTCGCCCGATTCGGCGGCGTGCGCGACTACCTGATGGACGTCGTGGAGCAGGCCCGCAAGGACGGCTACACCTCGACGGTGCTGGGCCGCCGGCGCTACCTGCCCGAGCTGGACAGCAGCAATCGTCAGGTGCGGGAGGCGGCCGAGCGGGCGGCGCTCAACGCGCCCATCCAGGGCAGCGCGGCCGACATCATCAAGGTGGCGATGATCGAGGTCGACAAGGCCATCAAGCAGGCCGGGCTGGCGTCGCGGATGCTGCTGCAGGTGCACGACGAGCTGTTATTCGAAATCGCGCCGGGTGAGCGCGAGCAGGTCGAGGCGCTGGCGCGCGAGAAGATGGGCGGCGCCTATCCGCTCGACGTCCCGCTCGAGGTCTCGGTCGGCTACGGCCGCTCGTGGGACACCGCCGCGCACTAGCGCGGCAATCGGACGCTGCGGCCCACTGAGGCGCGGGGCTCAGCGCCCCGGACTCGTCCAGCACAACACCTGCAGCGCGGCCGCCACCTGCACCCGGTTGTCGTCGAGTGGACGGGGCAACATCGCTTCGGCGCGCGCCACGCGGCGCATGACGGTGTTGCGATGCGCGTACTGCCGGGCGGCGGCCCGGCTGACGCTGCCGTTCTCCTCGATGAATGCGCGAAGCGCCTCACGTACCTCCCGGGGGGCGACGGCGAGGTCGCCGAGCACCTGCCTGACGAACTGCTCCGCGCTGTCCGGGTCAGCGGTCAGCAACGCCACCAGGTGAACCTCATCGAAGAAGACGACGCGCTGCGGCGAGTCCAATCGGGCCACCATGCGCTGTGCGGCCACGGCGTCACGATGGCTGCGCCGGAATCCTTCGACGCCCCCGGCCTGCCCGCCGACCGCCACCCGGACGGCCCCGGATGGATCCACCGCACGGCGCAGCCGCTCACGGTCGATGGCCTCGGCTCCGGGCAGCCATACCCACTTCATGGCCGCGCCCGGCATCACCGTCAGCGGCCGGGAGCGCCGGGACCGGCCGAGCATTTCGACGACGTCGTCGACGACGCGCAGGTCGGCGTCGGGTTCCGGCGTCCACACCACCAGCGCGGTGTGGGCCTGGTCGAGCCGATACCCCAGCCGGGACTCGGCCCGCTGGGCGCTGATCGGTGCGCCCTCGATCACCAGCGTGACGGTCTCGCGGAGTTCGGGCTGAGCGCCGCGGAGGATTTCGGCACGCTCGGCCCGCATCAACTCCATGACGCCGGAGACCGTCCTCTCGACGTAGTCGCTGATCGACCACGTGATGGTGTCCAGCAGGTCGCGCAACTCCTCGGGGTCGCTGGTCGCCTCGAACGCCATGGTGAGCAAGTGCCGAAGAGCCTGGGCCTGGCCTGCCCGGTACGCCGCTGTGGCGGTGTCCTCGAGGCCTCGTCTGATCAGATCGCGCGCGATGTGAACAACTTCGTCACCCAGCCCGGGCTCGACGCGGGCCCCGGGATTCTGCACGTTTTGGAGCGCAAAGTGCAGGAAGCTGGCCTTGAACGCTCGTTCGGACGCCGCCCGCAGCACGGGATCCGCGGCCGTCAGCTCCATTCCGGCGGCCTTCATCGACTCCTCGGTCAGGTCGGTGAGCCAGCCGTCTTGGTCCTCGACGAGGGTCTCGGCCATCGACCGCAGCAGCCGCCGTGTCGTTTCGCGAACGCGGGGAGCCACCACGACAGCCTAGAAGGGCGGTGCTGCCAGCACCAGAGATGAGCAAATATGGTGCGCTGGGCCCCTGGCTTTACCGTTCCTGCTTCGGTGACGATGGTCACATGACCCTCTCCACTCCGTCGCATTCGGCTCCCAGGTTTGCCGCCCGCGGCCGGGCCGGGCGGCGGTGGGCGCGAACGACGGCCGGCCAGCCGCCCGCCTACCCCGCGGACCTGTACTCAACCGATGCGATCCTCGATCCCCTCCCGCACTACGCGGCGATGCGCAACCTCGGCGCGGTCGTTTGGCTGCCGAAACACAAGCTCTACGCGTTCCCGCGCTACGCAGAGGTCAAGTCCGCCCTCCGCGACGACGACACCTTCCGTTCCAACCAGGGCGTGGCCCTCAACCCGGTGGCGCGATTCATCGGCAAGGACAGCCTGCTCATGACCGACGGTCGCGCCCACGACACGCATCGCAAGCTGATGGCGCACCGGATGCTGCCCCGGGCCCTGCGACCGCTGTGCGGCCAGATCGACGAGCTGGCGGAGCGGACTGTGCTGGCCGCCGTGGCCAAGGGCAGGGTGGATGGCGTCGCGGAGATGGCCCTCAAGCTCCCGCTGACAGTGGTTCCCGACCTTGTCGGATGGCCGCAACGCGGGCGGGAGAACCTGGTGCCGTGGGCCGGCGCCATCTTCGACATGCTCGGTCCGATGAATAAGCAGGCAGTTCGCTCGATGCCCGGCACCGTCGCAATGCTGGGATTCGTGCACCGGCTCGCTCGTCGGCGCGACGTCCTCCCGGGCAGCATGTCGGACGAGGTGCTGCACAGCATCGACAAGGGCGACATCGAACGGTCGCGCCTGCCTTCCGTCTTCATCGACTACCTGGCACCGTCCATCGACACCACCGCGAGTGCGATCGCCGCGGCGCTGTGGCTCTTTGCGGAGAACCCCGACCAGTGGCGCCTGCTGCAGGCAAACCCCGACCGAATTCCCAACGCCACCAACGAAATCGTGCGGCTGGAGTCGCCGGTAAGGGCGTTCGGCCGGCGCGCCGCGCGTGATGTCGAGATCGCGGGCACTCGAATTCCCGCCGGATCACGTGTCCTGATCATGTTCGCATCGGCGAACCGCGACGAACGCGTCTGGACGGACCCCGACCATTTCGACATCGAGCGGGACGCTTCTGCGCAGGTGGGGTTCGGGCACGGAATGCACGCGTGCGCGGGCCAAGGTCTCGCCAGGTTGGAAACGCAGTCGTTCCTGCGTGCACTGCTGCGCCACGTCGACCGTATCGAGATCGACGGAACCCCAACGCGGGCAACCAACAACGTGATCCACCGTTTCGAGCACCTACCGCTGCGGCTGGTGGCCAAGGATTGACGTGCCCGCCGCTGGAGCCCGATTCCAACGTGCTCACGGGCGAGTTTGAGCTCGGTCACTGATATGTCAGCCGGGCCAGAATTGGCCGGAAATTCGCATTGTTGTCACGTAGGTGGCTCCCGCGGCGCAGACTGGTTTGTCCAGCGTGTGCACTGTCGAGTAGCCTCGACAGGTAAATCCTGAATTATCCCTACGACCCAACCTGTCCGGAGCAACCCAACAACATGCCGAGTCCCGCCGTCACCTCGCCGCAAGTAGCCGTCAACGACATTGGCTCGAGCGAGGATTTTCTCGCCGCAATAGACAAAACGATCAAGTACTTCAACGATGGCGACATCGTCGAGGGCACGATCGTCAAAGTTGACCGGGACGAGGTGCTCCTCGACATCGGCTACAAGACCGAAGGGGTCATCCCCGCCCGCGAGCTCTCCATCAAGCACGACGTCGACCCCAACGAGGTCGTTTCCGTCGGCGATGAGGTCGAGGCCCTGGTTCTCACCAAGGAGGACAAAGAGGGCCGGCTGATCCTGTCCAAGAAGCGCGCACAGTACGAGCGCGCCTGGGGCACCATCGAGGCGCTCAAGGAGAAGGACGAGGCCGTCAAGGGCACCGTCATCGAGGTCGTCAAGGGCGGCCTGATCCTCGACATCGGGTTGCGCGGCTTCCTGCCCGCCTCGCTCGTCGAGATGCGCCGCGTCCGCGACCTGCAGCCGTACATCGGCAAGGAGATCGAGGCCAAGATCATCGAGCTGGACAAGAACCGCAACAACGTGGTGCTGTCCCGCCGCGCCTGGCTCGAGCAGACCCAGTCCGAGGTGCGCAGCGAGTTCCTCAACCAGCTGCAGAAGGGCAGCATCCGCAAGGGTGTCGTCTCGTCCATCGTCAACTTCGGCGCGTTCGTCGACCTCGGTGGGGTGGACGGCCTGGTGCACGTCTCCGAGCTGTCCTGGAAGCACATCGACCACCCGTCCGAGGTGGTGCAGGTCGGCGACGAGGTCACCGTCGAGGTGCTCGACGTCGACATGGACCGCGAGCGGGTTTCGTTGTCGCTCAAGGCGACCCAGGAAGACCCGTGGCGCCACTTCGCCCGCACGCACGCCATCGGCCAGATCGTGCCCGGCAAGGTCACCAAGCTGGTTCCGTTCGGCGCGTTCGTCCGCGTCGAGGAGGGCATCGAGGGGCTGGTGCACATCTCCGAGCTGGCCGAGCGGCACGTCGAGGTGCCCGACCAGGTGGTCGCCGTCGGCGACGACGCGATGGTCAAGGTCATCGACATCGACCTGGAGCGCCGCCGAATCTCGTTGTCGCTCAAGCAGGCCAACGAGGACTACACCGAGGAATTCGACCCGGCGAAGTACGGCATGGCCGACAGCTACGACGAGCAGGGCAACTACATCTTCCCCGAGGGCTTCGACTCCGAGACCAACGAATGGCTCGAGGGATTCGACGCCCAGCGCAACGAGTGGGAGGCGCGCTACGCCGAGGCGGAGCGCCGGCACAAGATGCACACCGCGCAGATGGAGAAGTTCGCCGCGGCCGAGTCGGCCGCCCATGCCGCCGGCGACTCTGCGCCGGGCAACGGCGCCTCGTCGGAGAAGGCGGCGGGTGGTTCGCTCGCCAGCGACGCCCAATTGGCGGCCCTGCGGGAAAAGCTCGCCGGCAACGCCTAACGGCGTCCAGGGATGCTGCGCATCGGGTTGACCGGTGGCATCGGCGCCGGCAAGTCGGCGGTCTCGTCGACCTTCGCGAAGTGTGGTGCCGTCATCGTCGACGGAGACGTCATCGCGCGCGAGGTGGTCGAGCCGGGCACCGAGGGCCTGAAGGCGCTCGTCGAGGCGTTCGGCGACGACATCTTGTCGCCCGACGGATCGCTGGATCGACCCGCGTTGGCCGCCAAGGCCTTTCGTGACGACGAGGCGCGCCAGAAGCTCAACGGGATCGTGCATCCGCTGGTGGGCAAGCGGCGCTCCGAGATCATCGCTTCGGTGCCCGCGGATTCGGTTGTCGTCGAAGACATTCCGCTGCTGGTGGAGTCGGGGATGGCGCCGCTGTTCCCGCTCGTCGTGGTGGTGCACGCCGACGTCGAGGTGCGGGTGCGACGGCTGGTCGACCTGCGCGGCATGCCCGAGGACGACGCCCGCGCCCGGATCGCCGCGCAGGCCGACGACGAGCAGCGCCGCGCCGTCGCCGACGTCTGGCTGGACAACTCGGGCAGCCCGGAGGAGCTGGCGCAGCGGGCCCGCGACGTGTGGAACGACCGCATCCTGCCGTTCGCCCACAACCTGAGCGCGCGCCAGATCGCCAGGGCGCCCGTGCGTCTCGTGCCGGCCGACCCGAGCTGGCCCGACCAGGCGCGGCGGATCGCGCACCGGCTGCAGACCGCCTGTGGCCATCGGGCCATTCGCGTCGACCACATCGGCTCCACCGCGCTGCCCGCCTTGGACGCCAAGGACGTCATCGACATGCAGATCACCGTCGAATCGCTCGCGGTCGCCGACGAACTTGCCGAATCCTTATTGGCGGCCGGCTACCCGCGCTTCGAGAGCATCACCGAGGACACCGCCCGGACCGACGCGCGCAGCACCGTCGAGCGCTACGACCACAGCGACGATCCCGGCCTGTGGCACAAGCGGATTCACGCGTCCGCCGACCCCGGCCGGCCGACCAATGTGCACGTCAGGGTGGACGGCTGGCCGGGACAGCAGTTCGCCCTGCTGTTCGTAGCCTGGCTGCGGGCCGACGTCGGCGCGCGCGCCGACTACCTGGCCGTCAAGCTCAAGGCCGAGCAGGCCGCGGGCGGTGACATCTCGCGCTATGTCGCCGCCAAGGAACCGTGGTTTGCCGAGGCCTACCGGCGAGCCTGGACGTGGGCCGACTCAACCGGATGGCAGCCCTAGCGCCAACTTTCACAACAGCCCCACCCGCCCGGTGGAGGTGGTACGCGTCATGTCCACCTCATAGAAGCCCTGTGTCAAGTAGCGGTTTCTGAGCGCTGGTTGAGCAGGGTTTGGAGGGCTTGGTGTTGGGCGGGATCG
>NZ_LZKK01000178.1 GCF_001672815.1 Mycobacterium sp. E796
AAGGGGTCGTTGACGGCGTTGTTGGGGCCCAGTGGTTCGGGCAAGTCGACGCTGTTGCGGGCCATTGCGGGGCTGGATCAGCCCGACAGTGGCACGGTGACGATCGATGGCCGTGATGTCACCCGGGTGCCGCCGCAGCGGCGCGGGATCGGGTTTGTGTTTCAGCATTATGCGGCGTTCAAGCATCTGACGGTGCGCGACAACGTGGCCTATGGGCTCAAGATCCGCAAGCGTCCGAAGGCCGAGATCAAACAGAAGGTGGACAACCTGCTGGAGGTGGTGGGGCTCAGCGGGTTTCAGACCCGTTATCCCAATCAGCTGTCCGGGGGTCAGCGTCAGCGCATGGCGTTGGCGCGGGCGTTGGCGGTCGATCCGCAGGTGTTGTTGCTCGATGAGCCGTTCGGGGCGCTGGATGCCAAGGTGCGCGAGGATTTGCGGGCGTGGTTGCGCCGCCTGCACGACGAGGTGCACGTGACCACGGTGTTGGTGACCCACGATCAGCAGGAGGCGCTGGATGTGGCCGATCGGATCGCGGTGCTCAACAAGGGCCGCATCGAGCAGGTCGGGTCACCCACCGAGGTCTATGACTCCCCGGCGAGCTCGTTTGTGATGTCGTTCCTGGGTGCGGTGTCCGAACTCAACGGTGCCCTGGTGCGCCCGCACGACATTCGGGTGGGCCGCAAGCCCGATATGGCGGTGGCGACCGCCGATGCCACCGCAGAGTCGATCGGGGTGGTGCGGGCCACCGTCGATCGGGTGGTCGCGCTGGGCTTCGAGGTGCGCGTGGAACTGACCAGCGCGGCCACCGGGGGCCCGTTCACCGCCCAGATCACCCGCGGCGACGCCGAGGCCCTGGCCCTGCGCGACGGCGACACCGTCTACGTGCGCGCCACCCGCGTGCCGCCC
>NZ_LZKK01000179.1 GCF_001672815.1 Mycobacterium sp. E796
CGAGGCGTCCGGTGTCGGTGACTTGGGTGTGGTAGTCGCCGTTGGTGGCGCCGGCGTGGTCGGGGCCGCAGGCGAAGTAGAGTTTGTCGGCGTCGGTTTGTCCGCCGTGGGCCCAGTCGGGGGCGTGGTGGACTTCGCAGCGGTCGCCGGGCACCAGGCAGTGGGGGCGGGTGCAGCCGCGGTCGCGGGCGTAGCAGATGAGGCGTTGGTCGGCGGTGGCGAGGCGTTTTTGCCGACCCAGATACAGCGGGCGGCTGGTGTGATCCTCGAACACCGCCAAATAGTGAATCGCCTGGGATGCCATGCGGATCAGATCCGACATGGGTAGCCGGGAGCCGCCGCCGGTGCGCGCCGGGGCGGGCATCGCGATGGGGGGTTGACGGCGGCGTGGGCGGCTTGGTCGAGTTCGCCCAGGGTGGTGGTGATCACCACGGTGACCGGATGCCCGCGGTGGGTGCCCAGCTGCCCGGAGCTGATCGCGGTCTTGAGGGCGAGTTTGAGGGCGTCGTGGCTGCGCTGGGCGGCGCTGCGGGTGTCGCGCTCTTCGGGTTGCTCGGCGGGGGTGTCGTCGGGTTGGTGGCGGCCGGGGCGCACCGCGGCCTCGATGGCCTCGAAGTAGGCGCGGGCCTCGGGATCGAGCAGCCCGGAGAGCCGCGACAT
>NZ_LZKK01000180.1 GCF_001672815.1 Mycobacterium sp. E796
CTGTGGACCGCCGCCCAGCAGCGTGCCCCTGATCAGGCGCTTGGCCGAGTCCAGCGCAGCGTGGTACTCCTCCGGCGGAACGGTCGCCGCCAGCTCGGTCAACCCGTAGATCAGCGAATAGACGGCTTCCACCGAGCCCGGCTTGTCGGTGCCCCCGACGATGCCCTCGATGATCTCGCGGAAGGCCTGGAATCCGGCGCCGCCCTCCCGAGGGTCGACGGCACCTTCGGCACGGAGCGCCCACTCGAAGGCGGCGAGGTCGGGGTATTCGCGCATCAACCGGCCCGATTCGTCGAGCACCGCTTCGATCCGGTCCGTGACGTCGCCGGGACCCTGGGCGGCCTCGCGCAGGCGCGGCAACGCGACGTCGGTCCTGGCCGCGACGGCGGCCTTGATCAGCTCCGACTTGTTGGGGAAGTAGTTGTACAGGCTGGCGCTGGTCATCTCGGCAGCCTTGGCGATCTCGCGAATGCTTGCGCGGGAGTACCCGACCTCCGCCACGCAGCGCATC
>NZ_LZKK01000181.1 GCF_001672815.1 Mycobacterium sp. E796
GTCGGGGGAGTGGTCCAAAGACGATGTCTTGCAGGCCTATCTGAACATCATCTACTTCGGTCGCGGGGCCTACGGCATTTCGGCCGCCGCGAAGGCCTATTTCGACAAGCCGGTCGAGCAGCTCACCGTCTCCGAGGGAGCGCTGTTGGCGGCGCTGATCCGGCGGCCCTCCTCGCTGGATCCCGCCGTCGATCCCAAGGGTGCCGCGGAGCGGTGGAACTGGGTTTTGGACGGCATGGTGGAAACCAAGGCGCTGTCGCCGAGCGACCGTGCGGCACAGGTGTTTCCGGCGACGTTGCCGCCCGACCAGGCCCGCGCGCAGAACCAGACCACCGGGCCCAACGGGCTGATCGAGCGCCAGGTGACCAAAGAGCTCATGGAGCTGTTCAACATCGACGAGCAGACCCTGAACACCCAGGGGCTGCAGATCACCACGACGATCGACCCGAAGGCCCAGCAGGCCGCGGAGAAGGCGGTGTCGAAATACCTTGACGGCCAGGACCCCGACATGCGGTCCGCGGCGGTGTCGGTCGACCCGCACACCGGCGCGATTCGCGCCTACTACGGCGGTTCGGACGCCAACGGTTTCGACTTTGCTCAGGCCGGGCTGCAGACCGGATCGTCATTCAAGGTGTTCGCTTTGGTTGCCGCGCTGCAACAAGGTATCGGGCTGGGCTACCAGGTGGACAGTTCACCGCTCACCGTCGACGGGATCAAGATCACCAACGTCGACGGGGAGAGCTGCGGGACCTGCAATATCGCCGAGGCGCTGAAGCTTTCGCTCAACACCGCCTATTACCGGCTGATGCTCAAGCTCAAGGGGGGACCGCAGGCCGTCGCCGACGCAGCACACCAGGCGGGCGTCGCGACCAGCTTCCCGGGCGTCGCGCACACACTGTCCGAGGACGGCAAGGGCGGACCGCCCAACAACGGAATTGTGTTGGGCCAGTATCAAACCCGGCCCATCGACATGGCCTCGGCGTACGCCACACTGGCCGCGTCGGGTGTCTACCACCGGCCCCACCTGGTGCAAAAGGTCGTCAACGCCGAAGGCCAGGTGCTGTTCGACGCCGGCAATGCCGACAACAACGGCGAGAACCGCATCGACAAGGGCGTCGCCGACAACGTCACTGCCGCGATGGCGCCGATTGCCGGCTACTCGCGCGGGCACAATTTGGCCGGCGGGCGGCCCTCGGCCGCCAAGACCGGGACGGTGCAGCTGGGCGACACCCAGGCGAACAAGGATGCCTGGATGGTCGGCTACACACCGTCGCTGTCGACGGCGGTCTGGGTGGGCACCGTGCAGGACAACGTGCCGCTGGTGACGGCCTCGGGTGCGGAGGTCTACGGTTCCGGCCTGCCGTCGGACATTTGGAAGGCGACTATGGACGGCGCCCTTAAGGGCACTCCCAACGAGACCTTCCCCAAGCCGAGCGAGATCGGCGGCTACGCCGGCGTTACCGCCGCCCCGCCCCCGCAACAGCCGTGGCCGCAGACCGACCCCGGCGGCTTCGCGCCGCCGGGTTAGCCGGAGACCGCCTCAC
>NZ_LZKK01000182.1 GCF_001672815.1 Mycobacterium sp. E796
CCCGACCACAGAGGGCGAAAGTCCCTATTTGGATTTGCCGGCTCGCGGTGAAGATCCTGTCCTACCGATGAGTCGATGAAGAGACCGGGCGGGAGGATCAAGATGTCTGCGGTGATCGCGACACCGGAGCTGATAGAGGCGGCGGCAACGGATTTGGCGGGTATCGGTTCAACGGTCAACGCTGCGCATATGACAGCGGGGCCCTCGACACTTTTCGTGCGCCCCGCTGCCGCCGATGAGGTGTCGGCGGGGATCGCGCATCTGTTCTCCGGTTACGCCCAGGACTATCACGCGCTGGCCGGGAAGGCGGCGGCGTTTCAGGAGCAATTTGTGCAGCACCTGACCACCAGTGCCGGCGCGTATGCCGGCGCGGAGGCCGCCAACATGGCGTCGCTGATCAAGCCCTTGACAGCAATTGGGGCCCCGATTGCCGCTGCTGCCACAACCGCCCAGTCCACGATGAGCGATTTAATAGCGAATGTGATAACAAATATTCAAGCCGGAATAGAGACATTGATAACGATGATTACATCTTTATTAATGTTGCTAGCGATTGTACCCTTTTTGCTACTGTTTCTTTTAAGTGTTGCTTTATACGGGCCATGGTGGCTTGTTTTGCTTAATGCCGGGCGTGGGTATTGAGATGACGCCCCCCTCAGCGCGGTCGGTGAGGTTCGCGCAGTCGGATCGACGCCCAACGAGTTGGTCGCGAGGGTTGGATTCTCCATCGTTCCTTCGCCGAACCTTTCACGTTCGTGGTCGGGCAGCGTCTAGCCGACGACGAGGCGTGTCTCGGCTTTGAAGGTGCCGTCGCGGTTGTCCCGGACGTGGACGCTGGTGGTGATGGCGATGTCCGGCCAGGGCCAAGAGGCAGGCCGCAACGCAGAGCGCGTCTGTTAGATCGGGAAGAACATCGGAATGGGAGTACCTGTTGCAATAAAAAGTAAAACTAGTGCTACCCAAGCGCCTATGATTACAAAAGTGCCGACCGTAACGAAAATGCTCCATAACGCCGGGTAGCCTTGAATAAATATCCAAAACTGGTAAAAGGCTGCGCCCAATATCTTGAGTAATTGGTCGAAAGCTGCGCTAACAATGTTGCCTAACTCGTATCGGACAGCCCCGACGGCGCTGCCAATCAAGTTCACAACCCCTCCCAAGGGCTTTAGCAACGACGCCATGTTGGC
>NZ_LZKK01000183.1 GCF_001672815.1 Mycobacterium sp. E796
TCGCGCGGTGTTCTTCGCCCGCCCACACCTGTTGCCCGACGAAATGCCCGACGACGACTTCCCGTTCCTGCTCAACACCGGGCGCCTGCCGCACCAGTGGCACACGATGACCAAGACCGGGAAGGTGGCCAAACTCAACAAGCTCAACCCCGGGCCGTTCGTCGAAATCCACCCCGACGACGCGGCCCGTCTGCAGATCTGCGACGAAGACCCGGTCGAAATCGCCTCCCGCCGCGGCCGGGCAGTGCTGCCCGCCGTCATCACCGACCGGGTCCGGCCCGGCAACTGCTTTGCGCCGTTCCACTGGAACGACGTCTTCGGCGAGTACCTGTCGATCAACGCCGTCACCAACGACGCCGTCGACCCGGTTTCCCATCAACCCGAGTTCAAGGCCTGCGCGGTATCCCTGACGAAGGTCGCCGTCGCGCAACCTGATTCGAAGGACGCCACGCCGACGGGCGACGAGATCAGCCTGGCCCGCGTCGACGCCTTTGCCGAATTCCTCGGGGTGGCAAACGAACCGGCGCCGCAGTTCGGTCCGCTCGGCCGCTCCTACCTGGCCGGCCTCGTCGCGGGGCTGCGCACGGAAGCCGGACG